>QNDS01000099.1 GCA_003644925.1 Candidatus Fermentibacterota bacterium | reverse complement strand
TCTTCCTTATATGGAAGTGTCGACGTCGGAGGCGCTGTTTTCTGGTTAACTTAGCCATTTTTCAGTCTCCTCCTAACACTAGGTTATTGTTTTAACAGCTTTACGCTTAACAAGCTGATCAGAGTAGCGGAATCCGATAAGATTGTACGGTTCTACTTTTTTAATCTTATACAGTTCTCCGCAGAAGGCGCCGACCAGATGCTTGCTGATACCGTTTACGGTAATCGTAAATGTGTTCTGTCCAGGTTTTATAACGATCTCAAGACCACCGGGGATCTCAAAAAGCACTTTATGTGAAAACCCAAGCTGCATTTCAAGAATCTTACCATTAACTTCAGCCTGATATCCTTTACCGTGAACTATCAGGGTTCTGTTGTGACCCTCAGAGACTCCCTTGATATTGTTGGCGAGATGGGCTCTGGTTGTTCCATGAAGCATAGCAAGTTGTTTAGTGTCACCTTTTCGTGATAGTACTATCTCATCACCGATAGCGACCTTGATCCCCGGGGGAACTGGCAGGCTCATCTCGCCCTTCGGTCCCTTTATGGTGATTACGTTCTTCTTACTGGTCACTGTAACCTTTTCGGGTACAGGGATGGGTAATCTGCCTATTCGTGACATACTTCTTACCTCTCCTTTACCAGACGTGGAGCAGTACTTCGCCGCCCACGTGCTGTTTCCGTGCCTCAGTGTCGGTCAAAACACCTCTGGGAGTTGTAAGAACAGCGACTCCGCGTCCGCCCATTACTCTGGGAAGATTGGCAGCATCAGCGTATACCCTGCAGCCAGGTTTAGATATTCTCTTGATCCCAACGATCAGAGGTTGATCATTTGTGAATGCGAGGTAGACTCTCAGTATGCCCTGTTTCCCATCCTCCATTCTTCTGAAACCCCTGATGAACCCTTTGTTGTAAAGTGTCCTTGCTATAGAAGTTTTCAGCTTCGAAGCAGGGATATCAACTATCTTATGTTCTGCCCGGGAAGCATTCCGAATCCGGGTTAGCATATCCGCTATTGGATCTGTCATTGACATATTTCGCCTCCCTACCAGCTTGCCTTGCGTACGCCGGGAACCAGGCCCCTGTTGACCATATCCCGGAAACAGATACGACAAATACCATATTTCCTCAAGTATCCCCTCGGACGCCCACAGATAGAGCACCGATTGTACTTCCTGACTTTGAACTTGGGGGTTCTTTTCTGTTTTTCTACAAGAGCTTTTCTAGCCAATTTATCTCCACCCCCTGCTAACGCGAACTCGTACGGAAAGGCATGCCTATAAGCTTCAGAAGTTCAAGGCCTTCCTCATCCGTGGATGCGTCTGTTACGATGGTTATGTTCATTCCCCTGAATTTATCAATACTGTCCACATTGATCTCGGGGAAAATAGCCTGTTCCTCAACACCAAAATTGTAGTTGCCGTGCCCGTCGAACCCTCTTGGGGAAAGACCCCTGAAATCCCTTACCTGAGGTATGGAAAATGTTATGAGTCTGTCAAGGAATTCCCACATTCTATCGCCTCTCAGAGTGACGAATGTTCCAATGGGTGTTCCCTCTCTAAGACGGAATCCTGCAACTGATTTCTTAGCCTTTGCAATCACCGGCGTCTGACCAGTAATGGTAGCAAGCTGCGCAGTCGCGTTCTTCATATTGTTCGCGTTATCCATAGCTTCTCTGCCGAGTCCCATGTTTATTACGACTTTCTGAAGGCGGGGTATTCTGTTAACGTTATCGTATTCAAAACGTTTTTTCATCTTATCCCGCAGTTCATCTACGTAAAGTTTCTCTAGTCTTGGCAACGTTCTCACTGGTCACCTCCTAACCGGTTGATATTGTTTCGTTGCACGCCTTGCAGTGCCGCTGAAGCCTGCCTTCTTCATCTCTGATCCTCTTTATACCTGTAGCTTCTCCACAACCGGGGCAAACCACATGCAGATTGGAAAGATGCATAGCAGCTTCCTTCTCTATGATCCCTCCCTGCTGATTTTTGGAAGAAGGTCGTGTACTCCTCTTAATAAGGTTCAGGCCCTCAACTATAGCACGGTTCTTCTGAGTGAATACTTTAAGGACCTTACCTTCCTTGCCCCTTTCCGCTCCGGTCAGGACACGTACTTTGTCTCCCTTTCTGACATGCATCAGATCACCTCCGGAGCCAGGGATACTATTTTCATGAAATGCTCCCTCAATTCGCGTCCAACAGGTCCGAATATCCTGGTTGCGACCGGCTGGTAGGATTCATCCAGTATGACCGCTGCATTGTCTCCGAATCGGACGGATGTTCCATCCTTCCTGTTCAACTCTTTCTTAACCCGGACAATAACTGCCCTTCGCACTTCTTTAGCCTTGACTGCACCATCGGGCAGGGCATCCTTTACAGTGACGACTATAACATCTCCGATGGATGCGTATCTGCGCCTGGTACCCCCAAGAACCCTGATACACTGCACAGTCCGGGCACCTGAATTGTCCGCAACTTTCAGTTTTGTTTCCTGCTGAATCATCGCCAATTCCTCCTATCGTGCCCGTTCCACTATATCGAGAACACGCCAGCGCTTGGTTTTCGAGAGAGGTCTTGTTTCGGATATCGAAATTTTATCTCCCGCGCTGCACTGATTCTCTTCATCGTGGACGTAGTATTTCTTTGTTGTTCGGTAGCGTTTCTTGTAAACCGGATGTGCCTTGATGGATACAACCTCCACAACAACCGTTTTGTCCATGGCGCTGGAGATCACGGTTCCGGTAAGAACTCTTCTACTTCCTTTTCCTGCTTCGGCCATACTATCTTCCTTCCCCGGTCCCCGAAACCAAACCCAGATCATATTCTCTGATAACAGTGAGTGTTCTGGCGAGATTTTTCCGGGTAATCCTGATCTGAAGGGGGTTATCCAGCGGCTGGGTAGTTCTGCGAAACCTGAGGTTGAAGATTTCCTGCCTGAGCTCCCGAGCATGCTCTTCAAGTTCCTCGAGGCTCATCGAACGAAGCTCGTTGGTTTTCATCTACAGGTCCTCCTTATCCCGAACCATAAATCTGGTCTTGATGGGCAGCTTGTGTCCCGCCAGCCTCATTGCAGACTTTGCCAGTTCAACCGGAACTCCTTCAAGCTCGAACATTACTCTTCCCGGTTTTACAACGGCAACCCAGTGATCAACCGCGCCCTTACCCTTACCCATACGGGTTTCGGCAGGAGTCGAAGTAACGGGTTTATCCGGAAACACTCTGATCCAGACCTTTCCGCCTCTCTTGACATGCCTTGTAAGCGCGACTCTGGCCGCTTCTATCTGAGCGCTGGTAATCCAGCCCGGCTCAAGTGCCTGCAATCCGTATTCACCAAAGGATACATTACTGCCGCCTTTGGCTCTGCCTCTCATACGGCCACGGTGCTGCTTTCTGTATTTGGTTCTTTTAGGCATCAACATCGCTGATCACCTGCTATCCACAGGACCGGATATCGGCACTTCATGTACTTCACCTTTGTATATCCAGACCTTGACTCCGACGGTTCCGTATGTAGTCAGTGCAACATCCCTGGAGAAATCAATATCCGCCCTCAGAGTATGAAGCGGGACTCTGCCCTCATGATAGGTGTTAACCCTGGACATTTCCGCACCGCCAAGCCTTCCGGCACATGATACTTTAATTCCTTCAGCACCATCTGTTATCGCATCCCGGATAGCCATCCTCATTGCTCTTCTGACAGAGACTCGACCTTCTATCTGACGGGCTATCTTATCAGCAACAAGTGTAGCGTCGCACCTGTCTTTTCTTATTTCCTGAACCTTGGTTCTAACAGTTTTTCCGCCGACCAGTATCTTCAGTTCATTGGTTATCCTGTCGATATTGGAGCCCTTGCTTCCTATCACCTGACCCGGACGCGCAGTCCAGATCGCTACTTCTACTTCCTGCGGCTTCCTGAATATCTCAATCCTGGAAACCCTGGCTTTCTCCAGTCTTGAACCCAGGTATCGGCGTATATCGGCATCTTCTTTCAGATACTCGGCATACTTCCTGCCCCTGGCAAACCATGTGGAATCCCAGCCGCGGCTGATACCGAGACGGAGGCCGACAGGATTTGTTTTCTGCCCCATACTACTCCTCTCGTCCCTGTTCGGCTGCCTTTTCAGTATTGACAACCGTAACTACTATGTGACTTGTTCTATGTCTGATTCTGGTCGCTCTGCCTCGAGCTCTCGGTCTCCAGGACATCCTGGTGGGACCTTCGTCGACAACGACATTCTGGACAACCAGTTCATCCACATCGAGTCGCTCTCCCTCCGCCTTCACAATGGCGTTGGCCACGGCGGAATCCAGAGTCTTCTCGATAATCCGTGATGAGTTCCGTGGAACTGTCATCAGAATTGATAAAGCCTGGTTAACCGTCTTGCCGCGGATCAGATCCGCGATGTACCTTGCCTTGCGGGGGGGAACTTTAACATATCTTGCTCTGGCTATTGCCTTCATTCATTCCCTCCCTAAACCTTAGCCTGCTTCTTTTTACCAGATGAGCCGGATTCCCGATGTCCGCGGAATGTTCTTGTGGGAGCAAACTCCCCAAGCTTGTGACCGACCATATTCTCCACTACATAAACTGGCACGAATTTGCGCCCGTTGTAAACTGCGAATGTATGTCCCACGAATTCAGGAGGGATGGTGGATCTTCTGGACCAGGTTTGTATGATCCTCTTCTCGCCAGAAGCCTCCATCTTACTGACCTTCAAAGCCAGTTTCTCTTCAATATAGGGACCCTTCTTCAATGAACGGCCCATGCCTATTTCCTCCTTTTTCCGGTGGGTCTTCGTCTGGTAATAAGCTTATCAGACGGTTTACTTTTTCTTGTTCTCAAGCCCTTGGCAAGCTGTCCCCAGGGAGAACAGGGATGGCGTCCACCGCTGGATTTACCTTCTCCTCCACCCATGGGGTGATCAACCGGGTTCATCGCGACTCCCCTGACATGGGGTCTCCGGCCTCTCCATCGGCTGTTTCCAGCTTTTCCGGGTACTACGAGAAAATGCTCTGCATTTCCAACCGCTCCGATTGAAGCCATGCAGTTAACCGGAACCATACGGGTTTCCTTCGAAGGCATCTTCAGCGTAGCGAATCTTCCTGCACGTGCCATAAGCTGTATTGATGTTCCTGCTGACCGTGCAAGCTGTCCGCCTTTTCCGGGTTTGAGCTCAACATTATGGATCGTTGATCCCAGCGGAATTCTTGACAGAGGAAGATGGTTGCCGTTCTCCGGAGGAGAATCGGGTCCTGAGACTACAGTATGTCCAACCTGAAGCCCTTCCGGAGCTATGATGTACCGCTTCTCTCCATCGGCATAATAAATCAGTGCGATCCTGGCTGAACGGTTGGGATCGTACTCGATCGTCGCGATCTTGCCGGGTACACCGAATTTCTCACGCTTAAAATCGATCTTCCTGAACCGTCTTTTGTGACCACCACCTCTGTGTCTCGCGGTGACCCGTCCATGACTGTTCCTGCCAGCTTTGCTTTTCATGGGTGACATGAGAGACTTCTCGCCATGATCCCGGGTGATCTCGTCGAATCCAGGGGATACCTTGAATCGAGTTCCAGGAGTCATCGGTTTCCATCGCTTCATACTCATCTACTTACACCCCCTCAAAGAAATCAACCGTATCACCGGAGGCAAGTGTAACAATGGCTTTCTTCCATGATGGTTTGCGGCCGAGATTCCGACCCAACCGTTTCTTCTTTCCAAGCATTCTCATAGTCCTGACATCTATAACGTGTACATCAAACAATTCCTCAACCGCAGCAGCAATTTGTCTTTTCGTTGCGCTTGGTATCACGCGGAACGCGTACTGATTGGATTCCTCCCTCAGAACTGTGCTCTTCTCGGTAACAAGAGGCCTAACGATGATCTGCATTGCTTCTTTCATATCAGTCTCTCCTTAAGCAGTTCTATCGCCTCTTCGGAAAGGAGAACAACTTCAGAATTGACCAGATCATGAATGGAAACGCTTGCAGCGCTTGTTGCCGTCAGACGGGGAATATTGCGTGAAGCCCTTCTGACAAAACTGTCATCGTCTGTATCTGTGACGAGAATCACCGTTCTTCTGCCTGTGCAGTCGTGATTCAAAAGCATTTCAGTCATTTCCCGTGTTTTGCCGCTGGACTTGAGATCTCTGACTATTCTCAGATTCCCTTCCGCGAGTCTTTCACTGAGAATACCGGCAAGGGCCTTTCTTCTGACTTTCCGGTTCAGTTTGATCTTCCAGTGTCTCGGTTTGGGTCCGAATGTGACTCCGCCGCCCCTCCATATTGGTGATGCAGTAGTACCAGCCCTTGCATTACCGGTGCCTTTCTGGCGCCAGGGTCTTCTGCCGGATGCTTTAACATCACTTCTTCCAAGAGTGGACACTGTTCCCTGACGGGAATTCAGTGATTCGGCTCTTACGACTTCCCAGAGAATGTGGGTAGAGACATTCATAGCGAACATCTCCTCGGGAAGTTCCGCTTTGCCGACCTCTTCACCGCTCATGGTGTAAACTCTTACGTCAGCCATGGTTATCTTTCACCCCCCGACTTCTGTTTCCTGATCATGAGGTAGCCGTTCTTCGCTCCGGGAACAGCACCTTTGAGAACCAGGAGATTCTTCTCGGAATCGACCTGTATAACTTCAAGGTTGCGGACAGTAATTCTCTTTCCACCGTCCCTGCCGGGCATTTTCTTATTCTTCCAAACTCTTCCCGGGGTCGCACACTGGCCTATTGAGCCCGGAACTCTGTGAGATTTGTTTCCGTGAGTAGCGTCACCTCCGGAAAAGCCATGGCGTTTAACAACACCCTGGAAACCCTTTCCCTTGGTGAGACCTATAACGTCGACCTTTTCACCGGGATTGAACATTGTTACATCAAGGAACTCTCCTGCAGAGATATCTTTCTCCGGCATGGGAACCTCGCAGAACCGGGATACCGGCGGAGCCCCGCTCTTATCCAGATGACCGAGCGTGGGTCTATTAAGGCGCTGCTTCTTCTGAGTTCTGTAGCCTATCTGAAGGGCTTCATACCCGTCAGTCTCCATGGTTTTAATCTGCGTAACCGGGTTCGGCTGCGCTTCAAGCACAGTTACAGGAACAACCTGTCCGTTCTCCCTGAAGATACGGGTCATCCCTATCTTACGAGCCATTAGTCCGCTCATAGATCACTTCCCATCGCTGAAGTCCCTTTGGAGGCGGAGGGACGAGCGTTATTTGCTTCGCTCACCGGGCAACCGCCATTGTCCGGTAATGCGGTGTTTCTCTTAATCCGGCATTGCCGGATCAGTTAGAAGAAAACAGTGAATTTAGATTTCGTTCATTTCCACATCTACTCCTGCGGGCACATCCTGTGACCGGAGAGCGGCTGCGGTTTCTTCATTCGGGTCCTGAATATCAATAAGTCGTGAATGCGTTTTCATCTCGAACTGCTCGCGAGATTTCTTATTCACATGAGGACTTCTCAATACCGTTACGATCGATCTCTTCGTTGGAAGAAGAATCGGTCCTGAAACAGTGGCTCCAGTTTTCAAAACGCTTCTGACGATAGCGGAAGCGGAGCGATCAAGAAGCCTGTGATCGTAAGCTCTGAGCTTTATCCTCAACCTGTTAGCCATCTATAATATCTCCTGTCTCAATTTATCACTGGCTTCTAGTTGAATCCGGTGATTCCCATCTGTTCAAGCAGACGCCGTGTGATATTCTCAGCAATTCGGGCGTAATCGTGGAACTGCATAGAAAATCCTGCACGACCCTGTGTTAACGAACGTAGGGCGCTACTATAACCAAAAAGTTCCGCAAGGGGAACCCTTGCTTTTATCGACTGGACCTCACCCATGGGTTCCATGTTCAAAACACTCCCCCTGCGGGCGTTTACATCTCCTATAACCTCTCCCACATAATCGGAGGGACAGATTATATCCAGGCGCATTACAGGCTCCTTTAGAACAGGTTTGCCGTTTTTCAGGCATTCCCTCAAAGCCATCGCTCCAGCATAGGCGTAACCTGTTTCCGATGAATCAGTTTCGTGGAGTTCCGCTTCAAGGAGTTCAATTCTGATCCCGTCCACAGGGTAGCCCGCCAGGGGGCCTGCTCCCACCGAGCCCATGATCCCTCTTTCTACGGCTTCCGCATAGTGATCCGGGAATTCCTTGTCTTTCAGTAAGTTCACAAACTCGTGTCCAGAATCGATCGGTTCTACCCTTATTACAGCATTCCCGAAGTGGCCTCTGCCCTGAATTGATCTTCTGAACTCACCCCTGCCTGATGTGATGCAGGATATGCTTTCCCTGTACGATACCTGTGGTTTGCCCGTTCTGACTTTCACACCTTTTTCCCGCTGGATCCTGCTGGCAATTATCTCAAGGTGCAGCTCTCCCATTCCCTTGATGAGGGTCTGTCCTGATTCCTCATCGATACCGACTCTGAAACTGGGGTCTTCGCTGGCAAGGGATGCCAGGGCGTCGTCCATGGCTTTCTCATCTGAAGTGCTCATGGGCTCTATAGCCATTTGTATTACAGGGTCCGGAAATTCTATCGATTCAAGGATCAGCGGCGTGTCGGGGAAAGTAAGTGTATCGCCCGTTGTCACATCTTTAAGCCCTGCAGCGGCAATATCCCCGGCCACTACTCTGTCCAGATGTGTACGCTTGTTGGCATGCATTCTCACAAGTCTTGTCAGTCTGTCTTTCTTTCCAGTCGTATTGTTCAGCACATGCTGCCCGTCCGCAATACTGCCGGAATAAACCCTTATGAAAGCCAGTCTTCCAAGGTGAGGATCACTCTGGACCTTGAATACAAGCGCTGAGAAAGGTCCGTCGATACTGCGCTTTACCTCCAATGATGAGCCGTCTTTGAGGTGTGCCGACACAGGAGGAAGTTCCGATGGGGCAGGCAGCCAGTCCACAATGGCATCCATGAGCTGCTGTATTCCGATATTCTTCAGGGCAGCTCCGCAAAGTACTGGGACAAAGCCACTTTCTATTGTTCCTTTGCGAAGAAGCTGCCCGACCCTTTCTGGAGAGAGCGAGCCTTTGAAGTATTCCTCCATGGCGGATTCATCAAGCATTGCAGCAGACTCCCAGAGGATATCTCTTGCGGCACTGTAATCATCAATATATTCCTCAGGAATGTCCTCAAGTGTGAATTTGGAACCGTGGGACATTTCGTCGAAGTATATGGCCTGCCCTCCGATCACATCAATTATTCCGCAGAAGCTGCTCCCGCTCCCGATCGGCAGCATGACAGGCAGGGGTTTTGCGCCCAGCATATCACGCATCATATCGATAACATGCGGGTAATCCGCACCCTGACGGTCCATCTTGTTTACGAAGGCTATCCTGGGAACGCAGTACTTATCGGCCTGGTGCCAGACCGTTTCGGATTGAGGCTCAACTCCGCCCACAGCGCAGAATACCGCAACTGCTCCGTCCAGAACACGAAGACTTCTTTCCACCTCAGCGGTGAAATCAACATGACCCGGGGTGTCGATAAGGTTGATCTGATGAGATTTCCAAAGACATGTAGTAGCGGCGGACTGGATAGTGATGCCCCTCTCTTTCTCCTGGGGCATCCAGTCCATAGCGGCTGTACCATGATCAACATCACCGAGGCGGTGGACTCTCCCGGAGTAGTAGAGAATACGCTCGGTTGTTGTTGTCTTTCCGGCATCGATATGCGCCATAATGCCGAT
>QNDS01000098.1 GCA_003644925.1 Candidatus Fermentibacterota bacterium | reverse complement strand
GTTCACGATAGCTGCTGCATTTTCCCTGCTGTCAGCTTCCATTGATACAACAAAAAACCCTTCGGGAGAAAGGAAGACGGAAGCCTTCTTCCTGAACTCCAGCAGAGCATCGTCCATCGTTGGGACTTTCATGTCCGCCAGAAGGTCATACTTGAAAATTATCCGTTCACAAACCGCTCTGGAGGTAACAACCTGGAAAACAAGATTGATATCAAGCGCAGTTGACCCCATGTTCATCATGCTTCCGATACCGGACAGCTGATCGGGCAGGAGATCACCTGCCAGTCCGGCCAGCCCCGAAAGACCCATGGATGTCTGCTGACCACCGGGGACAACGGTAATTGCGGAGGCGGTCCAGTACTGCTTTCTTGTCAGGGCCCATACTGCCGAGGCGAGAGCCACCACAAGACAGAGAACCGCGATTCTGCGCAGGTTCGATGCGATGGAGCGAATCCACTTCCCCGAGAAGGAATTCTCTATGTTTTTTTCCATAAACACATTCTAGTTACTGACCGCATAAATTGTTATACCAATCGAAACTACCGAAGTTATCAGCGAGATCAGAACCGCATTCCTGTTGAACCAGTTGTAGTTCACGTTCACATTATCTCCGGGCATAAGATGAGCATCTTCAATATTCCCATTAATCTCAGGATCACGACCGTTCCTCTGAACAGTTATCCCGCTTCCGGCCGTACTGATTGCACCTCCAGCAGTAACAATATAATCCCGGACTGTGCTTTCGGGATTGTAAGGCACTGATCCCGGAATACCTACCGCCCCGCCAACTGTGATCGAATCCCGCAGAGAAACAAAGATTACCGTATCACCCGGAAGAAGTCCGGTACTTATGAAACCCTGTTCCTGATCCCACACCGGTATCATGGTTGTATCTCTGACTATTCTGCATTCGGAGAGGCTGATATTGCCCGATACTCCACCCATTCTGCTCAGAAGGGACTCGAAATCCTCCTCCGGCTGAAGTTCACGCGTCTCCAGAGCATTAGCGGTGCTCAGAAGATAAACGGGGTTCACACAGACATCGATGATAATGCCTGCATTATTGGTAAGAAACGGATCGGAAATGTAAGATACGTTGTGCGGGTGTATGTTGAGATCGATATCGAGCGTATCTCCGGAATCCGAATACATTGCTCCCCTGCGTGATCCAAAGGATGAAATACCGCCTGCCGCAAAAACAGCGTCGGATACCCTGTTCAATGCTGTAAGGTGGTAAGTGCCCGGTTCGTTCACCATACCCCCCACGTTGATCCGCAGCACCCGCGGTTCGACAAGGGATAACGTAACGCGGATTGACGGATAATAACCAGCTGCTTTTCTCTGGAGGGAGTGCTGAGCCTCATCTATCGTTATGCCGTTCACGCTTACAGCGCCTATTCCGGATACCGATAGATACCCATCCCCCCCTACAGTACATTGAATCCAGGGGTAAACACCGGCGCTCAGCAGAATCTGGCTGGACCCGCCTTCCACAACAACAGATACGATGTCTCCCGGACCAAGAACGTAAGAGCTTCTGTCCGCCAGTTCAAGAACGGACGATTCGGGGTACGGAATATCCTGTGTGGAGGGCAGTGAGGGTACGGTTCCGAAGGCTATAATTAAAACTGTAATCAGCATATTAAACCTGTTTCCAGTGCATAGCTGCCGTCATCATCAATTCCGTTCACTGTAATACCTTCAGTTTCTCTCTGAAATACTCGATGGTTTTTGCCATGCCTTTCTCGAGCCCGACAATCGGCTCCCATCCGAGTTTTTCACCCGCCAGGGAAATATCAGGCTTTCTGACTTTAGGATCATCCTCCGGCAGCTCCCTGTGAACTATGGAACTTCGAGTATCAATACGCTCCAGCACAAATTCCGCAAAATCCAGAATAGTCATTTCATCCGGATTACCGATGTTCACGGGACCGGGAAAATCCGATTCCATTAATCGAACAAGGCCATCCACCGTATCGGTAACATAACAGAAACTCCGGGTCTGGCTGCCGCTCCCGAATACTGTAAGATTTCTGTTGGATAAAGCCTGAGAAATAAATGCAGGCACTACACGCCCGTCATCAGCCCGCATCCTCGGGCCGTAAGTATTAAAAATTCTGGCAACCTTAGTATTCAGTCCGTGAAACCTTCTGTATGCAAAGGTTATGGCTTCTGCAAATCTTTTAGCTTCATCGTATACGCCCCTCGGACCAACCGGATTAACATTGCCCCAGTAATCCTCACTCTGTGGATGAACGAGGGGGTCTCCGTAAACCTCACTTGTTGAAGCAAGAATAAATCCTGCTTCCTTGACAAGAGCCAGACCAAGGGTTTTATGAGTTCCGAGGGAACCCACCTTCAGGGTCTGTATCGGATAAGTCAAGTAATCTATAGGGCTTGCGGGGGAAGCGAGATGGAAAACAAAATCAAGCCTTCCCTGCACAAAGATGTAGTTGGTTACGTCGTGGTGGATGAAAGAGAAATCTTTCCTGCCGGCAAGATGTGCGATATTGTCAGTTGTTCCGGTGAGAAGGTTGTCCATGGCCAGAACTTCGTGCCCGTCCCCAAGAAGCCTTTCGCAAAGGTGACTGCCTATGAACCCTGCACCTCCGGTTACAAGGATCCTCATTCGCTCTCCCTGGAGTTTGCCAATCTGTCATGATACATGGAAAGGTAGTACTCCCTGAATTCACCGGACTTCACTTTCTGCCACCATATACTGTTACTGCTGTACCAGTCTACGGTTTTTCTGAGGCCTTCCCCGAAGTCTGTAGAGGCCTTCCAACCGATCTCTTTCTCGATAAGACTGACATTCAGTGCGTACCTTCTATCATGACCGGGGCGATCTTCAATGTATCTGACAAGGCTTTTGTCGGCACCGGTGATCTCCAGTATGGAGGAGGTAACTTCCCTGTTGTTGTACTCCTGTCCCGCTCCGATGTTGTATATCCTGCCCGGCTCAGATTTTTCAATAACCATGATCAGCGCGTTACAGTTATCCTCAACGAACAGCCAGTCCCTCCTGTTGAGGCCGTCTCCATAAAGAGGAAGGGGCTCACCGGTCATGGCATTGGTTATGAAAAGCGGGATAAGTTTCTCCGGATACTGGAAGGGACCGTAGTTATTGGAAGCTCTTGTTACGGTTACCGGAACCCCGTACGTAGTCCAGTAGCTCATTGCCAGAAGTTCACCCCCAGCTTTCGAAGCAGCGTAAGGGCTTCTGGGCGCAAGCTGATCAGTTTCCAGGGAATTTCCTTTTTCCACACTGCCATATACCTCATCCGTTGAGATCTGCAGGAAGAGCTGCCTCTTTTCCTTTCTGAATTCTTCAAGAAGAACTCTTACTCCCTCGATATCAGTTCGTACGAAAGAAGAGGCATCATCGATGGATCTGTCCACATGGGTTTCAGCTGCAAAATTAACTACTGCATCGCACCCTTCCATCGCTTCTGAAACTGCCTTTTCATCGCAGATATCTCCCAGAACGAAAGTGAATCGAGGGTCGGTCTCCAGATCTTCCAGGTTCTCTCTTCTGCCAGCGTATGTCAGCTTATCGAGAACGGTAACCTTCCAGTCAGGCTTATTCTTAAGTGCCATTCTGGTGAAGTTGCTGCCGATGAAGCCGGCTCCCCCTGTAACCAGTAATCTCATACCGGGTCTCCCCTGCGAAGTTCTCTTGCCATGATTCCCGCCTGAAGCAGACCATCGATACTGCATCCGGAATCTGCCCACCATCCTTCGATGATCTCAGCATGAAGCTTGTTCAGATTCAGGTAAGCGTTGTTGATATCCGTTACTTCAAGTTCACCCCTGGCAGATGGCTCAAGGCTATCTATTATCTCAAATACAAAACTATCATACATATAAACACCGATCACGGCATAACTGCTTCTGGGACTCGAAGGTTTTTCCTCGATCGATATCACCCTGGTACCGTCCAGTTCCGCAACACCGTAATCACTCGGATTATCAACTGTTTTCAGGAGGATTCTAGCGCCCTCCTTCTGATCCTTGAAGGAAAGTACTTTTGAAGCCAGGGAATCCTCAAGGATATTATCACCGAGGATAACGACGAATTTATCCCCCCCTACGAAGGTTCTTGTAAGACCTATGGCTTCGGCAATTCCCCCCTCATTAACCTGGTAGGCATAGTTCAGTGTGTTAAGCCCGAACTCCGATCCATCCCCGAGCAGCCTCAGGAAATCACCGGCACTGTCTCCTCCGGTAACCAGCATAACATCCTTTATACCAGCTTCGGCAAGCTTCTGGATCGGATAAAAGATCATCGGCTGATCGTAGACCGGCAGAAGGTGTTTGTTGGTTATACTTGTCAATGGTCGCAGCCGGGTACCAAGTCCGCCTGCCAGCACTACACCTTTCATATCTATCCTCTTCCGGTTCTGGGAACCTGTTCTAGCGTACAATTGCCAGCTTTATGAATCTTTGATCACCATCCTGAGATATCCGGATCATATAAGTCCCGGATGCTGCAAGTTCTCCATCCATATAATATCCATCCCAGGAAAATGTATCCCTGTGCTGTGACAGGGACTCATAAACAAGTTCTCCAGTCAGGTCAAATAGTTGGATATCAAATAGCTCATCCGGCAATCCTGCTACACCGAGAACCTGTCCATCTCCCGGTATGAAGGGATTCGGATAGACAGTAGCGGTTTCCATGGTTCCGCTCATACCCTGCTCAAGGGTGAGTTTCCATAAGCCGTGATCGGTTACAATGTAAAGAAGTCCATTATCAAAATCACATGCTGCGTTTCGAATAGCAAGGGACTGGGGAGGTGAATTAATAGTATTGTATTCCTCAATGGTTCCGTCCGGATATATCCTGAAGAGTCCCTCACCTGATGCCGCCCACAGGCAGGATAGATTATCAAAACAGAGCATCGATACATTACCTGTGATCTGCTCTACATCAGTGATGGTCTCGCTATTGATGTTCAGATACACAAGTCCACCTGTTGTCCCGATATAGAGCTTTCCATCCCTTGAGGCCGCAAGAGCCTGAATATCCTCCGAAGGCAGACCGTCGCCGGTTCCAAGGGACATCAGTACCTGTCCTGTCTGGATATCCGCATTTACAAGCCCCTCTTTGCTGCCCATCCATGCAATCAGCGGTGATGTTACCGCTACCGATCTAACATCACCGGATGGAAGTCCATCGGATGGCTCAAATGTCTTCCAGGATGCGGTTTCCGTTTGACCCGGTGTCCAGGACAGTCTGCATACTCCACTGGGTTCGGATGGCGTAGACCAGAATGCCTCCTGTGCAAACCATATCTCTCCAGTCGCGGAAATTGCCATCTCCGTTATCTGATCGTTCAGCAGTCCGCTGTTCTCCATGTCCAGGTTAAGGAAAATATCATCGCTTCGCTCCGGCGTCCCGTTCCAGTCAAGCCAAGTGACTCCAAAATGCCATGGGGCAATGAATACACCGCCGGAATGGTCTGCCATGCAGGCAAATAGCTGACCTGGACTCGATAGTTCGTTCACGAAACTGATCCACCCATGCTCACTGTAAACCGCAGCGCCCATTGTGTTGCTTGTCACCCAGACATCTGACCTTGAATCCACATCAACTGCGTAGAGGTCGTTTGATGGAGTGCCCTGAGGCAGCGAGGATATCCAGGAGTTCAGCGTACCCAACCCGACACCATTGCCGCTGGCTCTGTCAACGGAATAGATCGAGTGCTGTCCGATTGCAAGTTGACCGCCCGGGAGCCAGCTGATAGCCTCGATCACCTGGCCTTCCAGGCCAGCTGATCCGGATGTCCAGAGAGATCCATCGTATATTGCAACATTCCCATCTCCCCCAACTGCAAGCTCTCCATTGGATTCCGCGAGAGAAACCGGATAACTGCCCGGATACGAGCTGTCCAGCCTCCAGTCCAGGCCAGGTGCCAGGTAGTAAAGCGCATCGGTCGAAGCCGCCCAGACTGTATCGCCTGCAACCAGGATATCCTGTACATTGATGTTCGCTACGATAGGGTAGTTCAACCAGGAGGCGGATTGTCCGGGGTAATGGCCCGACCGCAGCATGACAAGGCCATCAGCGGTTCCCACAAAAAGCCCCGAATCAATACTGGCAACACAATTTACGATATCCGAAGGCAGTCCGCCGCCGGTTGTAAATTCTGTCCAGACCTCGAAATATCCGAATTCCCTGCTGCACAATCCTTCTGTAGTGCCGGCCCAGATGGTTGTGTCGGGGAGAATACAGTTGATGACAAGTGATATCGGCAATCCCTCAAGCTGTCCGTGATGCTGTATCCCGCCCGAAGCCAGGCCCACATCAATACCGCCTCCGTATGTCCCTATCCAGAGATTCCCGAAAGAATCCCTTGCGAGACACCTCGCGTCACTGTGCGCGAGATTTCCCGGACTTGTCCAGGTGGAATCCCAGACGATAGAGCCGGATTCTATCGAACCAAAGATAACACCACCGCTGGTTGCACCAGTCACAGAAGAACCCTCTATCAGAATATCACTGACTCCGCCAAAATGCGTATAGTGGTCCCAATCGGAAATTCTGCCAGTCAGGCTGATAAAGAATATCATCAGCAGGGTCATAGTCTTGCCTCCCACCATGAGAATAGTTTTCGAAGACCCTCAATTCTGTCAACCTCGGGTTTCCATCCAGCCAGGGATTGAAGCCGGGAGGGATCACCAACCTGGAATTCCACATCCGAGGGTCTGAAAAGATCTGGGTCTGTTTTAAGCTTGATATCCATTCCTGAGATATCTATAAGCATGCTTACCATGTCAGCGATACTGATGCCTGCACCAGTGCAGACATTATATACGCTTCCCGACATGCCCCGACTCAGAATGCACCTGTATGCTCGTACCACATCGGTTACATACAGGTAGTCCCTAACCGGGCTGAGGTTTCCGACACGAATAACGTTGTTCCCGCTCCGGCGCGTATCGAGGATTCTTCTGCAGAATGATGGCAGTGCAAAATCCATGGATTGTCCCGGACCATAATGAGGGAATGAGCGGGCAATAACAATATCAAGATCGTAATTCCGGGCGAATTGAAAAGCTGCTATTTCAGCTGCAGCCTTGGTTGTTCCGTAAGGATTCCTCGGACCAATTCCGCAGTTCTCGGAAATCAGATCGTCTGTTGACTTATACACCTCTGATGAGCTTACAAAGAGCATCTTCGCCTTTGGACATTCTGAAATCATGTACTCCAGGACAGACAGGGTTCCCATGAGATTGATCTTATAAACTCTGTGCACTTCCTTCAGGGATTCTGAAACCGAACTCATTGCCGCCAGATGTATGATGTACCGCACGAATTCAAGTTCTGCAGGCGGCGTGGAGGGGAGTCTCCAGCTGATCCTGGTAACCCCCTCGGGAGCTTCAAAATCCGTGTTTACATCTGCAGCGAAATCACCCTCTCCCATGCCGAGTTCCTTCATGAGGTGGTAACCCGCAAAACCTGCGGCGCCGGTTACAAGGATTGGTCCGGGCTCCAGACTGATATTTCCACTATGGTGCATATCCGGCATTATTCAATTCCTCCGCCAAGATACCGGATCTCCTCTTCGAGCAGCACTCCGCTGCAGGCGAAGACGGATTCCCGGACAATATTAATAAGCTCCGCAATATCATCAGATGTTGCTTTTCCGGTATTAATAATAAAATTCGCATGTCTTCTGGAAACCTCTGCTCCGCCGACAGATCTCCCTTTCAATCCAGCATCTTCAATAAGCCTGCCTGGAGAAATATCTTCACCGGGTTTTTTAAACACACTTCCCGCGTTGGGGTACTGAAGAGGAAATTTCTTTCTGCGCAGCGAAAGGATTCTCTTCCCTTCGGACCGGAGGAGGGCAGGATCACCTGTCTCAAGCGACATTTCTACACCTGTAATAATCGTTCTCTCTTCCTGAAATCTGCTTGACCTGTATCCAAAACAGCATTCGCTGGTCGGCACAGTATTCACGGAGCCTCTGTAATCTAATACCGTAACACTTTTCAGAGAATCAGCAATTGAATTTCCGTACGCACCTGCATTCATGAATACAGCACCGCCCAGTGTTCCGGGAATACCGATAGCGAATGCAAGCCCAGATGCTCCTCTGCTGCAGGCAGCCCCTGACAGCGACGGCAGGTGAACACCTCCGCCGATTTTGAGATCCCAGCCGTCTTCAGAGCGATGCCATGCTGTCCGGGCCAAGCCCCCCGATAGCCTGATAATCACCTCTCTGCAGCCAGCATCTGAAGCCAGTACATTCGATCCCAGACCCAGAATAAACCAGGGAATTCCTTCGGAGAATGTCAGACCAAGCAGGTCGGCAAGCATCCCTGCAGAAGTAGCGGTTATCGAAACAGCCGGCCCGCCGGTTCGCCATGCAGTCAGTTCTCTGAGCTGCAGAACATTAACTTCTCCGGGGAATTGCTCACTGAGTATACCCCGAGCAGATTCAATGCTATTCAAAATTCCTGCCTGACAATCCCAGCAGACACCCGCCTACCGAAAGGTAAGTAAAGAGAAAAGAGGGTTTTCCGAATTTTTCCATCCACCTCAGAACGCATCTGTATACAGGGGGAAGAAGGGTCAGCCTTACCAGCACTCTTACAGATAATGTCACAGGGTTCACCGGCTTTGAGAAAACCGGCTTAACCCAGCTGCTCCCCAGAAGACCTTCCGCTTCGGGGATTTTCTTGAGAGTGTATTTCAAACCTGAGCCACCGTACTCAACCATTTTCCTTGAATGTTCACGGACGGTGACAGTGTCAAGATGGTACACCTTCAGACCCGGGTCCCAGTACAGGGATACTCCCTTTCCTGCCAGCCTGAATCCGAATTCGGTATCCTCTCCTCCATAGTGGTCAATCGCCGGATCGAAACCCCCGGTTTCGCGGAGAAGTGATGTGGGCAGGCTGACATTGCCTGTCACGAAGTATTTCGGAGGAAAGAACCGGGCAGGCCTTGCGCCCATGCCCCTTGTGTCGAACCACCGCTGCCAGGGGGAAGCGTCTTTCATCCAGCTGTTGACCCTCGCTCCCATTATCACATCCCCTGCATTCCGGCGGTGCTTCTCGATGTGTTTCAACAGGATGTCTTCAGGAAACCTTATATCACCATCCGAAAGGAACGATACGGGTGCGGTGGCCCTCTGCCAGCCGGCGTTTCTTGCAATCGGTCTGTTGCCGCTGCTTTTTGTATGGATTATCTCGACCCGCACCTCCTCTGGAAAATTCAGGTCGAAATCATCCTCTACGGGAATACTGCTCCCGTCATCGATTATTATCAGTTCCCAGGGGATTCCTCCCGTATCCTGCTTTCGAAGACTACTGAGACATTCGCGAAAATCATCACCGCCATTTTTCACAGGAATCTGCAGGGATATCTCAGGGTTCATCAGAAGAACTTCCCTCCAGGCGAGTACCCATTAATCTTAGATATCCTGCTCCCAGAACGGTTATGAGCGTGGCCACAAGAACGATTATCACTCTGATGCCTGGATTCAGGTTTGCCATGGGTCCGAAAGCAATAGGGGGCAGGACAGTCAGTACGACTACGAAGAAACTTATTGGAAACACCTTTCTTCCAAGCCAGAAAAGACTGAGGGCCATGAACAGGTTCGTTCCGAGTGTTGCGAATGCCGCGCCCATTGCTCCGGCAACAGGTATCAGACGGAAGTTGAATCCAATGTTCAGCATAGCTCCGAACAGGGTCATTCCGGCAATGTACCTGGTCTGCCCTGTCAGCAGACACCCTGTCTGGGAAATGAGAAAAAGCCCG
>QNDS01000097.1 GCA_003644925.1 Candidatus Fermentibacterota bacterium | reverse complement strand
TAAATCAGAATGACGTAACAGAACTGGCGGATGCTCAGAACTTCCTCTACCTGATAAATCCCGGTGAATTCAGCAGCAGTGATGATTTTATTAATTCGCTTGCGGCAACTGATTACGACCTGCTGATAATAGACTTATTCTGGAATGGTCAGCAGCTGACCTCCAGCGATATTTCCCGGCTGCAGAGCAAACAGGGAGGCGGGGAGCGCCTCGTATTAGCCTACATGAGTATCGGTGAAGCGGAAGATTACAGGTATTACTGGCAGCCCGGCTGGAACAGCAATCCCCCCGGCTGGCTTCACGGTGAGAACCCTGAGTGGGAAGGCAACTATCTTGTTGAATACTGGGATGATCAGTGGCGCGACATTATTTTTGGCACTGATGATTCTTACCTTGGCAGAATTCTGAACTGCGGTTTTGACGGTGTCTACCTGGACAAGATCGACTCATTTGAAACCTGGGAGGAAGAATAGAAGAATCTGTACGCCCATAGAGCCGAAAATATCCCGATAAATGCGCCGAACAGAACGTCACTGGGATAATGATCCGTTACCAATACTCTGCTTATGCCGATAAGCACTGCAAAGGTTATGAAAACAACCGTCAGGCGCCGAAATCGCAGTGACAGCGCTGTCAGAATCGAGAAAACCCTGAGAGTATGTCCGGAGGGAGTGGAATTGAGCGCCCATTCCGAGGAGAGGAAGCTTAACCCGTAAGCATTGTCGCTGAAGAGCATAATCGGCCTGTGACGGGCAAGAAGGTACTTCAGACCTTCTCCCACAACAATTGCGATAGCGCAGCTGACGCAGATATAGAGCAGGAATTTTATCCAGGGCTTCCGCGTGTCCGAATTCAGGGCAACGATCAGCAGAAAACCCAGAGCCAATCCCATTCTTATGATCGATCCGTCACCGAACCACGAGAAGAACGTTCCGAGATCTGATAGCCAAGTATCTGAGCAATTGTTCAGAACCCAGATATCCACCGGTTTGTCCACGAATAAAAATAAGAGAATGTAGACAAGCAGAGTTCCGGTTGTGAATATCAGGGTCTTTCTGCGAAGATCGTTCATGCAAATACTCCAGGTTACAGCTTTATCAGTTGTTACATTTCTCCGGCGTATATCGTGAAAGGGTTCTGGTCTTACCGCGTTAATATCACTGCATCTATCGAATTCTGCAAGAAGTCTGCACTGAGAGAAAGGGCTTGCCAGTATCAGAGTCGTGGAGCATACTCGAATTGATAAGATTGGAGTATTAATGCGTGCCTGTATGCTTTTCACTGCAGTATTACTGCTGCTTTTCATTTCATGTAACTCCAGCCCTGCGGGGCTTTCGTGTATTGAAGTAGTCTATCCAGCAACTGGAGATGTCTGGGATTATATGCAGGGGAATACTCATGTGGAATGGACGGGTGCCGAAGGGACATTGGTCCGCATGTACCTCTATAAGGACGGGGAGTACTTCGTAGACTACCTCGGCTGGACTGCAAACAGCGGTTGCGCTGTAAGAACCGATTATCTGCATCCGGCATGTCACGGGTCAGGTTTCTATCAGATCCGGATAGAGGACAGTAACGGGAATTACGGCCTGGGTGATTTCTTTACTATCATGTGCGGAGGGCTTGGGGACATACAGATAACCTACCCGAGCGGATCTCCCGCCTGGACATATCTCGGAAGTGAAGCATATGTGACCTGGACCAACTCTGGTGGAGAGATGGTGAGGGTGGATGTCTACAGAAGTGATGGCACTTATCTCGGAATCCTGATCGACTGGACCGAGAACGACGGCTATGCAGAGCCGCCTTATCCGCTTGACCATACTCTTTTGCCCGGTGGTTATTACATAGAGGTGATCGATGATCTGGGCAGATGGGGCATAGGCGGCGACTTCATCATCCAATAACGGGGACGTACCACACTTGTTCAACTTATGGGTTATATTATATTAATATATTGTTTATAAGTTGTATAAGTGTAGTACATTCCTGGAAAGTAGATATGTTTGAATGTATATAATTGAATATAAGAAATAATAGCTCATATATATTATTGAAATATACTTAACTAATACATCTATATAGTCGAGATGTAATACGTACTCAGGGATATCACGTCCAGTAAGTTGAAGAAGTGTGGTACGTCCCTCTCTTACTCTCTTAACTCTAAGGCAGAAGCAGAAGGTTTGCTACGCTGTCTGCCGAACCTGCACGGCCCCGCGCGAAGTAAATACCCGGTGCTGCAGGATTACCATCTTCAAGACAACCGTTCCAGATCACGATTGCATTGCCCTCCGTGATCGCATCGGTACTGAGGCTGCGAATCAGGCGTCCATTGATGTCGAAGATATCGACAGTCGGATCTCCTGAGGTTCCACTCCAGTTCAGATGAAGGGTCACAGCCGAAGTGAATGGGTTCGGGCTTGCCAGAAGCTGAAGTGCATGTGGTGAGGATACTTCAGGTTCAATTCCCAGGCCATCACCCGCACTGAAAATGTAATCCATGCCTCCAGCGCTGGACACACTTGCGACGACGAGAATAACCTGGTCAGCCGGATCGATGAGTCCTGTTACTTCAAGGGTGCCGCTCTGTGTACTTTCCTCCAGCGTCATGCGGAGGACTTCGGTCGTATCATCTCCGTAGAGGGCAAGACCCCAGACGGCGAAACTGTTTGAGTCGTTACCATCGAATGAAAGATGAAGGTTCTCGAAGGTTGTGAAGTCCTGAAAACGGTAGTAATCGGTCGCCCAGTGTTTAACAGTTTTATAGATATTCTCGACTGGATAGGTTGAATAGGTACCCATCACGTTGAATGGCGGCAGGTCATCACCGATATATCCGAAACGACCGTCCTCCAGAGTTATATCATCCAGGAAGTTTGCCACCGTCCAGTCCGCGAAGACGTCGGCTACTTCTTCCGTATAACCGAAATCGTCCAGCACCTGCTCGTACCCCGCGATCGAGTTCGCCGTTTCGTGAACCACCGCGTATATGCTGGGATGACCGCCGTACTGTTCGAAGAAATAGAGCGTCCAGAGGTAGGTCTGGATGTAATCGGACCAATTACCGTCCCAGATTGTAAGATCATTGTCAGGGGCGCTGTTGAACCCTGAAATATTGTCCGGATTTCCGTAGAACCACATAGCCAGCTCCGCAAGCCCCTCGTCCACCCAGGAGTCCTCATTATCATCGTACTTCCAGTGGATCATGTGTTCGAATTCATGAGCGATCACCGCAATCATATAATCGCCGCTCGGACCCCCTGAACTAGTAGGATTGAGGTAGAGAACTTCACATTCGTTACTGTGATAGGGGGGGAAGGCTCCATCCGGATATTCATCGAACCAGAAGAAGAAACCATCTGCAGCTATTCCGAATTCGAACCACATCAGGTAGATACGCGGATCATTATCGAGTTCGTCGGGCGGTTCCCCGAATGCAAGACTGTCTATCTCGTAAATGCCCTGGGTCGGGTAGGGACCGATGCTGCTGTTCTCCCAGCGCTCCAGTATCATATCAACATCACTCTGGAAAACTGAGATTTCCCACTCCTGATCTCTGACCACTACGTATCCGCGATCGCTCAATCCGCGTATAGTGCAGACATGCTCCTCAAAATGAGGCGGCATTGGGTCAAAAACCCACAGCCACCAGATCCATGAGTCGCCTATTTGGGGATTTGCAGGGGGACCTGTGGGTAGATCGTGTTCCGGCAGGTAGACATCGGGACCGACCTGATGGGGCAATGGCACCTGCACATCGCGCACATACTGTTCAGAGTAATCGCTGTCCTGTGCGGACAATTCGCTTGTAATCGCCGGCCCCAGTGCGAATAGCAGCAGAGCCGCGAATGCGATACCGAAATGAAACTGTTGCAGCTTATCTAACATATTATTCCTCCTGGAAAATCAATCAGTATAATTCAACTCCTTGAACATACCATTATCAGGTAACACCTGACAGTGAGAAAACGTTTCCTTAAGGAATTATACAATGTCTGTATAGACTTCAGAGTACGGTAGAGGTTATTTAATGCATAGATGGCTTTCTTGACGTTCATGTATGCGGTGCTCACATCAACGTGATTCAACAATTGGGGGATACAGAACATGCCTGCTGACTGGATGGATGTATCATCACTTTCCTTTAACACATTAATGCTTCTTGAACGGGTTCAGCTCAGCTGGTTTCCCGGTTGGGTGCCGGAAGCACAACTGGCAGTCGCATTAAGGGCAAACCCAAATGTAGAGTGGTACCTGCGGCACAAATGTCCCGAGCTGAACGAATGGCTGGACGACTTGATGGTGAAAGAGGATGTGTATCAGCCTCCAGGCCCCGAGGAAATCCGCCGGGCTGAGATAGACATCATGAAGTCTATTAACGATCTGATAGTGTACGTCGTGTCGCCGGATGTTTACGATTCTCAACCATTTTTGAAGTGGAATCCTGATGAACTGACCTCTCTGGTTGATTTTTCGGGTAAAAAGGTTGTTGATATCGGCAGCGGTACTGGGAAGATTGCATTTATCGCCGCTGCGAAAGCGAAAGTTGTCTACGCAGTGGAACCAGTCTCTAACCTGAGGCTATATCTGAGGGACAAAGCTGTTGACCGGGGATTGAAGAACATATTTGTTCTGGACGGTCTAATTGCGAGTATTCCTTTTGAGGATAAGTTCGCAGATATAACGATTTGCGGTTATGTCTTCGGTGATGATCCGAATGACGAATTGCAGGAGATGTTGCGAATCACAAAACCGGGCGGTATGGTGATACTATGTCCGGGGAATGATGACCATGACAATGACAAACATGGTTTTCTTGTTAAGAATGGATTTGAATGGTCGAGATTTGAGGAAGCGGGAGTAAGACTTGTACGCAAGTACTGGAAGGAAATACGCTTGCATGGGAAAAGGAGTTTACTATGAGAAGAACGATTGTTGTATCCGGTTTTGTGGCTGTCAGCGTATTGCTTATGGCGTGCAGTATCACAGATCCGCTGACACTTCTGAGGTGCCAGTTCAGGATAGAGAATACAGAGGATTTCCTCCTGACCGGAATTCAGCTTGACAGCCTTGAGAATCTTTCCGTCGTCCAGATTGCAGAAGTGGCAGCGATATGGGCATCAGGCAGCTGCCCGGTGGATTTCACGCTGAATATAGGCATTCATAACCCTAACAATGGCTCTACAGGACCTGATATTATTCCTGTTACATTGTCTTCTCTTGTCTGGGACCTCTATCTTGACGGGGACTCCGAGACTGTCTTCGATACAACATGGGTAGCCTCCGGAACAATGAGCACCCCCCTTGAAATCCCAGGAGCTAACGAAACGGTATTGCTGCCGCTTGATATAAGCTTCGATGCTTTCGCACTGATGAGCGAAGTAGGTGTTCTGAATTTCATTGATCTCGCTCTTGCGATCGGCGGCATTGATTCGGGCCTTAGAACCACTGATCATATTGGAAGAATGCTGGTTACAGCTGTTCCTACTATCTCAACACCTATAGGTCCCATGACCTATACCGGTTCACTTAACATAAGCCTCGACTGGATAGATTGATTGTTTATAGTCTTGCCCGGTTAACCATGAATTCGTATGATTGACCCCCAACCGGGGCGGCGTAGCCAAGTGGTAAGGCAGTGGACTGCAAATCCACCATGCATCGGTTCAAATCCGATCGCCGCCTCCATAATTCCTATCGATTGGTGAATATGAGAAATATCCATCTATCAATCAGAATATCACTATTGGTCATTGCAGTTCTCATGACAATATCAGGTTACGTATGGGGCGACCCGGCAGTGATCTGGCAGAAGGCAGCAAATATCTGCCTTGAATGCATAGGTATAGGTTAGCCGGTGGTCAGGGAAAAAGCCCGTCGACTTGTTCAGTTCTCATCACTTGTTCTTTCGAATCTTTACTTCCAGGGTCTGATTCAGGGAGCGATCTTTACAGGCAGATCCAAGATGTTCTGCATGCCCGGCCTGCACTGTTATTCGTGCCCTTCAAGTGTTCTGGCATGTCCTGTGGGAACCGTTCAGAATGTTCTCTCTTCGCAGGGGTTTTTAGGCGGTATCGCGACCGGAAGGCCTGATGCGATAATTCTCCTTGGCGTTATTGGTTTCCTTCTGACTTTCGGATTTATAGCCGGCCGGTTCGCATGCGGCTGGATATGTCCTTTCGGGCTCCTGCAGGGACTTCTTTATAAGATTCCATCACCGAAAATAAAGGTCCCGGCGCAATGGAGAGATGCCAAATACGCGGTTCTTCTTATTTTTGTTGTCCTTCTTCCGCTTACTCTGCGAACCGTCCCGGGTGCTGGAGGTGACCCCTGGTTCTGTAAGGCTATCTGTCCCTCCGGGACCCTTACCGCCGGAATACCTCTTGTTCTGCATGATGGTGGTGATACATTCCAGACCGGTTTCCTCTTCTCCTGGAAAATAGTTGTGCTTCTTCTTATCCTTCTGTGGTCAGTTGCGTCAAAACGCCCTTTCTGTCGTGTTTTATGCCCACTCGGTGCTTTCTGGGGGCTGGCAGGCAAGGTATCGATCTTCAGAATGAGGGTGGATTCGTCATGCATACAATGTAATAAGTGCAGGTCAGTCTGCCCTGTGGACATTGCTGTATACATTGAACCGAACTCCACGGAGTGCATCAGGTGCGGTCGATGCATTGATGTATGCCCGGTCCACGCGATACATCATGACATTCAGAAGCGGACCGGAATCTGATGACCGGGTATTCGAAGTTCACTGATTTCTTATGGATTCCCATCGTTCTCCTCTTCCTGTTTCCGGTTATCAGGCATAGCGGCGGTCATACCCCGGTTGATGACAGTCTGGTTGAACAGGGCCCCCTCATGTCAGGCAGGGCAGTGCTGGACAGCCTTCTTTCAGATAACCTGGGGAAGCCGGTTATAGTCAACTTCTGGGCCACCTGGTGTACACCATGTGTTGGAGAGCTGCCGATGATAGATGAGGTTTTCAGATCGATGGAAGGACGTGTTGCTGTTATCGCCGTAGACATTGGTGATCTGGAACTTGAAACCCTGCTGAAATTCCGGGAGGAGGTTAATCTCTCCATGCCTGTCGTCTGGCTCAACGAGAATGATGCCGTGAATCTGAAGGATGATTGGGGTCTCTCGGATGTGCTTCCCATCACCGTTGTATTTGATTCGGAAGGGAATGAGGTCATCAGGGCAGCCGGTACCAGAGATGAGAGTTTTTTCAGGAATGCAGTTGAAGAAAATTCGCTTCCTGACACGACTGCAGAACACCAGATAGATGAACAGATACTGCATATCAATGTTGTCGGCCAGGAAGCTGACAGCCTGACACAGATGCTGATGGCGGAGGCTGTTGAGCTTGCATCCGAGGAGGGGGTGGATTTCTACGACCCCTCGATAGCTGCAGACAGCCTTGCAATGGAGGAACTGTACCTTCCAAACCCCGGATATTCGTACGCTCAGCCCTGTGTTGGCGGAGCATGCGGCCGGCTGGTCAGAACTCCCGGAGAATTGCGCCAGGCGGTTGGGAACCTTTCTAATTGATAAATCCTGCCGTATCGGTGCTGCTGCCGTTTCGGAATACTGAACAGTACTTCAACGATGCACTTGAATCAATTGCGGAACAGACATTCACAGATATTGAAATAGTACTGGTAAATGACGGTTCGGAAGACTCCTCAGCCCTTCTTGCGAAAGATTGGTGTTCGAAGGATTCCAGGTTCAAGCTTGTCAATAACGCAGGTTCGGGACTTGTAGATGCTCTCAATACTGGGCTTGCGAAGAGCTGCGGCACCTGGATAGCAAGAATGGATGCAGACGATATCTCATTACCCGAGCGAATAGAGAAACAGCACAGGCTTGCTGTATCCCGGGGACCCATGACCGTGGTATCCTGCCGGGTCCGGAGTTTTCCCCGCGAAAGTATCACCCGCGGTTACAGGTTGTATGAAGAATGGCTGAACAGTCTGATTGAACCAGGGCAGATAGAGAAGAACCTGTTCATTGAAAGCCCGATACCCCATCCAACTGCCTTTTTCCACCGGCAGAGCATCCTCGCGGAAGGCGGGTACATGGAAAGGGAATTACCCGAGGATTACGAATTATGGCTGAGACTCTGGAGCAGAGGTTATGGTTTCATTCGACTCCCCGAAGTTCTGCTGAGGTGGAGGGACCATCCGCACAGGCTTTCGCGAACCAGTAGCACCTACTCATTAACGAGTTTCTATATGCTGAAGGCGAAGTACCTCGAGTGTGTACCGTGCATGTCAGGTAAAACCGTTTACATAGCTGGGAGCGGCCAGACAGCGCGAAGGCTGGGAAAATGTCTGCAGGATAATGGATTTCATGTTGAAGCTTTTATTGACCCCTCACAGAGCAGACAGGGAATGGTGTTGAGAGGAAGACCTGTGCGGGGGCCGGACGCATTGTCAGAAGGATTTGACATTCCTGTAGTAATAGCATCCAGGCTTCCCGGAGCGAGAAAAACTATAATGGAATTTCTTGATGGACTTGGGTTTGTCGAGTGGGAGAATTATGTTGCCTGTTCCTGAATGCTCGCAGGGAATTGTCAATCAGGATTTTGGGGCTATATTAAACCGAAATCGGTTTTCGTTTCTAAGGAACTATAATTATCTGGAGGTAGAAATTGAATATCAAACAGCAAATGAAGGGTGATGTTCTTGTCATTGCTCTGTCCGGGAAAGTCATTGGCGGCCCCGAGCTTATGGAAGTAAAAAGCGTATTCCAGAAGGCCGTTGATCAGGAAAAGAACAAAGTTCTTCTTGATCTCGGAAGGGTCAGTTGGATGGATAGTTCCGGTCTGGGTGTAATTGTTTCGGGTCATACTACACTTTCAAGAGCTGGCGGAGCCCTGAGGATTCTAAATGCAACGAAGAAAATCCATGAATTGTTCATCATTACGAAGCTTATCACCATCTTCGAAACATTTACTGATGAGCAGGAAGCACTGAATAGTTTCGGGGAATGACGTGCGCCCGATAGAAATACGTTTGCCAAGTGATACTTCCGTTCTTGAACCGCTTCAGCTGATCATTGAAGCTGTCGGGAAATCGGCTGAAGTCGAGGAAGATGAGCTGTCCCTGCTTTCGGTTTCGGTGGTCGAACTGGCAAAGAATGCGATGGAGCACGGGAATAAGAATGACCCTGAAAAAATAGTTACTATCAGCTTTGATATTTTTCCAAACAGAATAAGGTTTCATATTGACGATGAGGGGTCATGGGAACCTGAGAAAGCCCTTGGCTTCAACCCGGGCGAGGGGAAAGAGCTTCTTCTAACACGGGGTAGAGGAGTTCTTATCGCTCGTAACCTGGCCAAATGGGTTGAGTTCGGTCTTACTCCAGAAGGAAAAACGAGGGTCACTCTTATCTGGCCTCTTAACTGAAAGCGATTCTCATCCCGTGAACAGCTTCACTCTTTCAGTGATATTTGAGGGTAGAGAACTGCCCTGGGGCATCCGGGATATTCTTAAAACTGATGCTGAGCTTCTCATACCACCAAAGTGGGCCGATGAAATTCAGATTTCATTATCTGATACCCCGAATTCTGATGCTCTCCTGCTTGTAATCAACGGACCGTTATCTCCAGAACTCCGGAACATTTACTACAACAGTTTAAGGCATGCTGTCCCCATCGCAGGGATATGCTTTATGAAAGAGCCGGAGGATGATAATGCAGTTCTGGATCTTGTAGAAAATTCTCTCTGCTGGAACTTCTCATCTGCCAACAAAGGGAGGGAGCTGCTGCAGAACG
>QNDS01000096.1 GCA_003644925.1 Candidatus Fermentibacterota bacterium | reverse complement strand
GTGCAGGCAAGACAACTACCGTCCGGATGCTGACCGGAGTTATCGAACCGACCAGCGGTTCCGCTACGATACAGGGTCACGATATCAGGAAAGAATCGATCCTCTCCCGGGAGCATATAGCGGTGGTTCCCGAACAGGCTAACGTATACCTCGACCTGTCCGTCTGGAGAAACCTTATGCTCATGGCTGAGCTTTACGGTGTCCCCCGGGGCAGACGGATCAGCTCCGGGGAAAGGCTTCTGGAAGCCCTGGGGCTTCTGAAAAGAAAAGACAGTAAGGCTCGCGAACTCTCAAAGGGCCTGAAACAAAGGCTGATGCTGTGCGCCGCCCTTGTTACGGAGCCTGAAATACTATTTCTTGATGAGCCCACAAGCGGCCTTGATGTACAGAGCGCCAGACTGATAAGACAAATAGTAACTGAACTGAACTCTGGCGGTCTTACTGTATTCATAACAACGCACAACATGGTTGAGGCGGGTGATATCTGTTCCCGCGTGGCAATAATAAACAACGGGCGCATTGCCGCGATCGATACTCCGGGAAAACTCAGATCCATGGTAAGGCAGGGTCGTTACGTTGAAGCGGTATTCGGGGAGCAGTCGCCGCCTTCGCAGAAGCTGGAATCCATTCCCGGTGTTATCAGGATGGAATCGGATCAAGGGGTCTTCAGACTGTACACAGAAACTCCTGGAAGTGTAGCTACAAAGCTGGCAGTGCTTGCAGCGAACCTGGGATTCGAGCTTGAGCAGCTCAATACCTGTGAACCAAGTCTTGAGGATGTTTTTCTTTATTATACCGGATAGGGAGGCTCACATGATATCCGCATCGGGTCATTCCCTCTGGAGGAGGCAGGCGCATGCTTCGCTTGTCATCCTGAAAAAGAACGTGCTTCTTTACTACCTGAAACCTCCCGTTCTGATATTCGGGGTAGTCTTCCCTGTATTTTTCTTCCTTGCATTTAAAATGGGCAGGAATGTCCCTCCGGGGGGGGTTGTTCCCGGTATGGTCGCTATGGCGCTATGGTTCACCGCCAGCGCTATTGGTCCTCTGGTAACACCCTGGGAGCGGGGGGCGAAAACCTGGGAACGGCTTATATCCACACCTGTATCTATCCGCTCCATACTTGCCGGAGACGTTCTGAGCGGTTTTTTATTCGGCAGCGCCGTCTCGGTGATACCTGTTATTCTTGGTCTGCTTTTGACCGATGCCCATATTGTGAACCTGCCCCTTCTGGTCACAGGAATTCTGGCAGGTGCATTGACTTTTGCATCTCTTGGCGTTCTTCTCTCGTCACCCCCTGCATCCAGCCCTTCCAATATCATGCTTCTTTCGAACCTGGTTCGGCTTCCGCTGCTGTTCGTAAGCGGGATATTCGTTCCCATAGAGCAGATGCCGGCCTGGGCGGGATGGGTGGCGCCGCTCTCCCCTCTGTCCTATGCAGTCTCCCTTATAAGAGCTGCGTACGGTAGTGTTCCATACTTCCCTGTATGGCTCTGTTTTCTCATGCTATTTCTTTTCACGACTGTTATGTTCGCGGCTTCATGCCGGTTCCATAAAATGTATCGGGCAAAGGGATTGTAGCGGAGAGGGGGTCACCCGCCGTCCCGGCGGGTGACCCCCTGATACTAGAAGTTGATACCGGCTGTCAGACCAAGCCAGGCGCTATCGAAGTCGAAATCCACTAGGTGGTATTTTAAACTTGCTTCAACATCCATTCCTCCAACGGGCAGGACCATTCCAATGTTTCCATACCCGCCGAACTCGCTATCCGTGTTATCGTGCTTAACGCCCAGAGCATCAACGAAACTGACTGATACTGTATGATATGCCAGACCTCCGCCGTAGAAGATCGGCCCTGCATAAGTTCGCAGCCCGGCCAGTACAGGAATCATGCTGGCCGAATATTCGGTGGTTCCGAGCAAGTCATCGGTGCTAAGAGGGGCGTAACTGATGCTTCCCTCGATGGCGAACATTGGCATATGTATGAGAGCATCCACTCCGAAGATGAGGCTGGTGTTGAAGAGATCCAGATCATCCCCTGCCGGCAGGAATATGCCGGCGTGACCGCCGAACTCAACAGGACCCGAGAAAGCGGATACGGAAGCTGCAAGAAGAACGATCAGCAGTAGTTTCATGTTTCGCCTTTCTGAATTTGAGTAAAAAACTTATTGAAAAATTGATTTCTTCACTTGAGAAGACAATACCGGATGCAGCTCTACCCGGTCAATGACCTGAGCGGTCTGAAACAGATGGCTCTTTAGCCCATACCTGTACTGCATTATGTTAAACATTCGAGAGCGGTTAACATTGTATCCAGTACTATCTGATGAAAGCAGGAGATAATGAAACTAATACATATCGCAGGTATATTGCTTCTCCTGTCAGGACAGGCAGGTGCGCTGAACGACGTTAAGTATCTGCCGGATCATCCCATGGCAGATGCAATGGGTTTTGTTCTGATGAGCAGCTTAATGGACATCGGGTCGTTTAACATTTCCGACGATTCGTTCAGGGCAAATCCACCTGAACAGTCCGGCTGGCCTGTTGATGTCAGTAACGATTACGGAGGAGATGAAGGAGGACTTCTGGTAAATGCCGATGCTGATCCGGAACTTGAAATCCTCTTCACAACCCTTCATACCGTGCACATCTTTAATAATGATGGAACCTATCTGCCAGGCTGGCCCGTTACAGTACCCACCGGATCTAAAATATGCTCACAAGCTGCATTCGGGGATCTGGATGGAGACGGGATGGGTGAAATTGTGGTCACATCCCATAATTGGCCCAATGGCAGCATCGGCTGGACTTACGCTTATCACGCTGATGGTTCTCTGGTAACCGGTTTTCCGGCTCTGACAAACGGGGATCACTCAAAATCACCAACTGTGGTTGACCTGGATAACAACGGTACCTGTGAGATCATAGTGGGCGAACGGATTTATCCTGTTGGAAACGTATATGTATTCGATGGCAGCGGTCAGGTTCTTCCCGGCTGGCCACAGGAACTGAATCACGTACCAGCATCATCTGCAGGAGCTGCAGACCTGGATAATGACGGTACTAAAGAGATCGTGTACGAATCGTACAATAGTATTTATGTCTTCAAGATAGACGGAACAGCACTCACTGGCTTCCCTTACACACCTTCAACGGGGGATGTGTTTTCCTACTCCGCACCTGTGTTTGCAGATGTGGACGGTGATGGATATCTGGAAATTGCTGTGGGCGCGCACAAACTGAGCGGCGCAAGTCATATGTTCCTTCTGAATCATGATGGCACAGATGTCGCCAGCTGGCCCAGGCCGACCACCTGGTGGATCTATGCGCCCGGTACATTTGCTGACATGGACGGGGACGACGACCTGGAACTACTCGTTGGCGATCAGGTTGGTTCAGGATCCCCGGCGACCTATCTGTACGCCTGGCACATCGACGGTTCAGCTGTCACGGGCTGGCCTGTGGGGCCTGTCTGGTCAATCAATGCTCAGGTTGCAGTAGCTGATCTTGATGGCGACGCTGACCCGGAATTTGTATGGGATGACAATACTGGAACTGGCAGACTCATGGGATATCATCATACCGGCGTTCCCATTTCCGGTTGGCCCATAACGACCGGCGGTACCACATTTTTCCAGACGGCAGCCCTGGGAGATGTTGATCTTGATGGTGATCTGGAAGTACTTTCGCTTACGCAGGATTCTGATCTGTGCACTGCACACTTATGGGATCTGCCCGACATTGTGGATCCTGCGGATATCCAGATGCCCATGTTTCAGTACGGGCCGGGCAGGGATGGCTTGATCCTGAATTACTCAAGCCAGGGGATGGAAGAGTCACCAGGTCTGATCTTTGACCTGACTCTTGAAGTCTTTCCCAATCCGTTTACCAATGCAGTGACTGTTTTCGTTTCAACACTTGATGAAGCTCCGGGTGATCTTCAGATCTTTGATCTATCAGGGAGAATGGTCATGAATATCTCACCCGATTATTCAGGCAGCGGAGCGTTCTATTCCTGGGATGGAGAATCGGCATCAGGTACACAGCTTCCGGATGGTATCTACTCGGCCAGGTTATTTTCAGGAAATGTCTCCGCAGGAGCGATGCTGCTGAAACTGTAAAACTCCAGAAATTGGAGGAGTTCTCAGTCAGATTCCCGAATGAGCTTAGAGGTCATGACAACCATTCTGTCAGGATCATCCGGGTCCACCGTCGCTTGCAGCCTGTCTCCAGGAGATAACCTTGCGAGGTCAAGAAGGCTGACGAAACATCTGTGCCTGACTACCCTTGTGCCGCCATCGGGAAGGTTCAGTGAGAGTTCCATCTCTATCTCCGGCGCGTTGTTCACGGTGGTGCCGGTTTCCGTCATGGAGAGAAGAACGACCTCGACAGGGATACCATCCCGCAGAAGCGTTTCCTCCCGGATGTTGCCTCTCCTTAGCTTCAACAGAAGTGCTGCGGTAAACAGCGGCGGAAAGACGATAAAGGTTATCCCAAGAAAGAGCACCTCATCCATGGGGAACCAGGTATCGGGAGTTCTCAGGCCGTTGGCGTACGCCAGAAGAATAACGATACCAACAATGAGAAATACAGTATGCGGTATGGCGAAGATCCACCATCGACCGGGGATATATCTCCAGGCGCTCACAGTACCTCCTGCTTCTTGAGCTCCTCGATCAGTATTTTGTAAGTTCTGCTCTGTCCCTCGTTCTCGAAAAGCTCAGTAAATTCCTTAAGGGCTATCCTGCGGTATTCATCGCTGCCATCGATCCTGTACAGTTCGTAGTTGATATACCCGGTGTATTCGGGTTCTTTGTATTCCTCTGCCATCGAAAGCAGATAAGTTTTTGCGGCTTTTTCATCGTTCACTGAAATCAATTTCACCTTAAGCAATTTAGATTGGAATACACCATCACGCCATTGCATGGATTCGATTAACGGTAATGCCTTATCGTTAAGCTCTGTACCCGCTTTGTAATGGCCTGTCTCGTACTGAATTTGAGCTCTCAGATATGTCAGTACTCCTTCATACAGGACATCGTTTCGATCTCTGGCGTATCCCAATGCCTGGGCTATCTGCTTTTCAGCGGTTGAAAAATCGCCTCTGTAGACATTCGTTTCTGCCAGGTTGTATAGCGATGAAAGAAGCATAAGAGTGTTACCGCATTCCTCGCATATTTCCACTTCGCCGGTAAGGTATTCAAAGCTCCTGTCGTAATCACCCAGATAGAAGTACAGCGAACCCAATGCCCCCTGAGCCCTTGCGATATTGTAATATCCTCCGGTCTTCTTTGAAATGAGAAGTGCTTCCTCTAAATGGTCACGGGCATTGTTGTACTTTTTTAGAAACAGGTAAGTCTGTCCAAGGTGTATATGGTATTGTGCGACATACCCCAGTTCGTTAATATCCTCAGCCAGTGCAAGCCCTTCCTTCATATATTTTATGGCGCTCTCATTCTGACCCACCATCATGTAGCATCCGGACAGATTGAAAATTGAACATGAAATAAGAGCCGGTTTTCCAGTGATTCTTGCGTGATCAAGGGCCTGCTCGAAGATGTCTATTGCGGCTTCATATTTTGATTGACTCTGCTCAAACAGACCCAGACTTGATAAAGCGTGAGAGATAACTTCGCTGTTACCTTCTTTTTTCCCATAGGTTAACGCTTCGTTTGCCAGTTCATAGACCTTATCCAGATCAGGTGTGAGCGCTATTTGACCGGCATAACCAGCCTGGTGGATGGCTTTCTCTCTGTATAAACCGGCTGCATCGGCGATACGAATAGCCGTTTCATAATGCTTGATCGATGTATCCCAGTCACCTAAATCAAAACTTATTCTCCCCAGAAGGGAATAGTGATTCGCGATATTATCTTTACTTCCCGGATATTTTACCAATCGCTCCAGCAGTTCGCGGGTTTCAACGAGTTTGTACTCACTTCTTGAATAAACGTAAGCTTTGCTAAGATATTCCGCAGCTTTTTCTGTGCTTTCAGCTTTTTCGAAATGGTAAGCGATTTCTTTGTGCCGGGTTTTATCGTCTGCATACAATCGTTCCAGAGCCCCGGCGGCTAATTCATGCAATTCACGCTGTCGCCTTCGAAGCTGCATGTCGTACGCAACCGTTTGAAGTATCGCGTGTTTGAAGATATACAGCATCTCGCTTACAGCTGCCCATATCGATCTTGACTCACCTTCTGTAACCAGATCACCAATACTGCCGGATTTAAGCATCAATGAAAGAACTTCTACATCAAATTCACGTCCCAGCACCGAAGCGTTCTGTACGAGTTCACGAAGCCCGCGCGATAACCTGTCGAGGCGGGCAATTATTATGGAACGAATCCCTTCCGGGATTTCGATACCATCGACAATTGAGGAATCTCCACGGTTGGATTGTTTAATTAAATTGTTTTCCATTAGATACATACAGAATTGTTCTATGTAAAACGGATTTCCCTCAGCCTGTTTATCTATCAAATCAAGGAGTTCATCGCTTGCAGAGATTGCAAGCCTGTCATTGATAAGTTCCTTCACTGCCTTTGCTGGTATCCGCTTCATTGCAATTACATCAACAGGGGTGGTTTCAGGTGTGTTTAGCGTCGGCTGGGAAGAATCATCCCGGTAGCGGCTGACTGCAACAATCGTTATCGGATAATCCGATACATTCCGTAGAATTGCTTCGTAGGCACTCTGCGAATCTTCATCTATCCAGTGCAGGTCCTCCTGGACAATAACCAGAGGCTGCATAAGACTCAGCGCTTTCAGAAATATCTTGATTGCAGCTATCGCGTTAGTGTGCCTGGCCTTTGGATGCAGCTGCGAATAGAGGGAATCCTCCTGGAAGTGACCGAGCAGGGCTGCTGTGAAAGACCTGGTTCTGCTGAGTTCTGAAAGGATATCATCCTTCCGTTCGTCACTGGTCAGTTTAAGTGTTCTGATCAGCATTCTGAAGTTATCTTCGAAGTACTGATTATTCTGCTCGCGCGAGTTCTGTTCCGACTGGTGGAAGTAGTTCTTCAGCCCGTAAACGAATGGATGAAAACTGTTGCGGTGAATACTGTCGCACTGAAGGATAATACTGGTTACCCTGTCTTCCAATTGTTCCAGAAATTCAGATACGATTCTGGATTTACCAATTCCAGCTTCTCCGTAAATGTAGGTTATTCCCGCGAAACATCCCCTGAAGATCGGTTCACAATTTGCCAGGAGTTGAACTGATTCGTCTGTCCTGCCGAAGATTCTGTTTTCGAACAGTCTGTTTCCGCGGCGGTATTTCTTTTTTACAACGTTATAGCTCTTGATCTTATCTGGTCTGCCCTTGAGTGATATCTCACTGCGTTCGTGAAGTGTAAAATACTCCGCAGCAGAATCGACAGCTTTATCTGCTACTAAAACCTCACCGGGCCTGGAGTGCTGCATTAACTGTGCCGCAAGGTTAACAGTTTTGCCCAGAACGGTATATGTGCCGCGTTTTTGTGAGCCGACGAGACCAGCGTAAGCTGTACCGTAAGTAATACCAGTACTTACCGATTCCCTGAAATCGTTCCTGATCGCAATCGCAAAATTCACAGCTCGACGCATATTGTCTTCATATGCCACTGGTGCGCCGAACACCGTAAGCATATGCAGACCCTTCTCATCCAGAAACAGTCCGTTGGAGTAACTACCGTAATATCCGGCATAGCCCAGAGAGGCGGTAATGAAGCTATCAAGTTCTTCAATGCTGTTACTCAATGTGATTTTAGTGAATACAGATGCGACATCCCGGAATTCACCGGTTAACGGATAGTGAATCACTTCATCCGGTACGAATTTACTGATAATACTTTTCTTTACGCGACTCAATCGATTGGTGACGGAGCTTTCTCCGGCAGTGAGTCCCGCATTGGCTTCCTCATCACCGATGGAATTAAGCGCATATTTATCGAGCTTAATATCACCCGGTTTACAGGAATTCATTGCATCAGCGCAGTTGATGATAGCATCACCGGCAAACAGGTAAGCTTTCTGTTGTCCGGAGCCGAGTATATGCCACGATGTCGAACCTTTTGATATCCCGATACGGGCAGTGATCGAAAGCCCCATATCCGATAATATTCCGAACTTGCGTTGTTTTTGCAGAATACTCTGCATCTGCCGTGCTGCATTTAATGCTGAAAGAGTAGAATTCTCAACCTTGCTATCCTGGAAGATCGCGGTAAATCCGTCACCGGCGAATCCGGTAATAAAACCTCCTCCGCGATATACACTGTTTATCAGCGGCCTGTAGATCCTGTTGATAAGTTCTGAGACATCTTCAGCGCCCTCTTTGCCTTGTCCCATTAGTATTTCGGTTATACTTGTGAAACCAGCGATGTCGATGAATAGAGTGGAACATTCGAAAGCACCCCGCGTAGCATTATCCTTATACTTATCATTGATGAATCGCGGAATCACATTCAGCATATACCCCTCCAGTCAGTTGCAGAACTTAAGGCTTCATTATACTAAAGTATCGAAGGCAGCAACAGAAACCTCAATTCCAGGACATGTGGGGATATTACTGATCAGGCGGTACCTGATCTGACTTTCTCGATGATGAGCGAAACCCCGTAAGCGAATGCAGCCAAAAGTATGATGACTGCCCCCGGAGGCAGGTCAAGCATCCATGCGAGGGTGAGGCCTGCCAGGTTGAAAACCGCTGCCAGAATAGATGCAAGCACCATCATTTTCCAGAGGCTCCCCGTGAACATTCCGGCTATCGCGGCGGGAATGGAGAGCATGGCGATAACCATGATCAAACCGGTTATCTTCATTAGAAGTACCGCTGTCAGCGCTGTCAGTATCAGGAAAAGCCCCATGATGAAACGGGTAGGCACTCCCTGGAGCATGCTGAATTCCCGGTCGAATGAAACCGCCAGGAATTCCTTGTACAATCCGGTGATCACAAGAAGAATAACGATATCCAGAGCAGCCGCGAAAGTTATATCGGAAGCGGATACCGCAAGCAGGCTTCCGAAAAGCCAGCTCATCAGGTCTGCAGAATAGGTTCCGGAGAGTTTAATGAAGACTAGCCCTGCAGCCATACCTGTTGCCCACATAGCTGCCATGGCTGTATCGGTTCTTGCCCGTTTTTCCGAAGATATGACTGCAATGCCTGCCGCTCCGGCTACTGCAAAACAGGTTGCTCCTATCAATGGACTGAAACCCGCAAGATATGCAAGGCCGAGACCTCCGAAGGAGGCGTGGGCGATACTTCCGGCAAGGGCGGACATACGGTTAACTGTTACGAGAGTGCCGATAATACCGCAGGCTATCGACGCAAGAAGCGATACGATCACCGCATTCTGCATGAATGTGTATCCCAGGGCGTCGATCATAATTCTGATTCCTTCGCATTTCCCAGAACCCTGTGCGGAATACCGCCATGAGAGATAAGTTCGAATGGGCAGCCGTAGGCCTTTGCCACAGATTCGGATGACAGTGTATCTCCATGACTCATCAGGGTTCTATTTATACATGCGATAGTTTTAACATGGGCCGATACCGCGCCTACATCGTGAGTGACAAGAACTATAGTCATATCAGTGTTAAGCTCCGCGAGGAGGTTGAAGAAACTTTTCTGGGTATCGTGATCAACACTCGCGACGGGCTCATCGAGAAGGAGTATCTGCGGCTTTCCGGCAAGGGCTCTCGCTATCAGAACGCGCTGCTTCTGGCCGCCTGAAAGGGAGTTCATGTCATCACCGGCGAGGTTTCCCACATTGAGTCTTGCAAGGTTCATTTCAGCTGATTTTCTGTCCCTGCGCGAGAATCTGCGGAGAAGACCTGCATTCCTCAGCCTCCCCATGAGAACCACATCCATTACGGTGATAGGGAATGACTCATCAGGTATGAGCTGAGGCACATAACCGATTGCAGGGCGGTTTTTCTCAGGAGATCCGCCGAGGATTGTTACCGTGCCTTCCCGGGGTGTGAGCAGACCCAGGATCACTTTAAGAAGTGTTGTTTTTCCGCCTCC
>QNDS01000095.1 GCA_003644925.1 Candidatus Fermentibacterota bacterium | reverse complement strand
GATACAAGCAGACCTCCTTCAATAATATCCGCCAGTTCAACCTCACTATCCAAGGGGAGCTGCAGGAAAATCTCATTACGCGTACCGTTATCCGGATACAATCGTTCCGCATACAGGACATGATCCTCGATAGCAGGAATAATCCAGAAAGAGTCCTCGATACAGCTTATCCTGGCTCTGAAAGGAATCTCACTTTCGGCAACAGTGATCGGAGCTGAAACCAGACCATCGCCGGTTATATGCTGTACAGTTGTGCTGCTATAGTTACTGACAAGGATGCAGTAATCACCATCTACAGTCTGAATTGCAGATAATGCAAAACCCGTAATCTCCTCCGGATGCGTCATCCATTCAAGTCTGCCATCCGAGCTGAGTTTGAATACGAATCCTCCGAGGAGCTGCTGTCCCGGGCAGCCGGAAACAAGTAATCCGCCATCGGAACAGGAAATTATATCTGTGGACATCCAGATATCTTCGTCATCCTCCCCCATAATGTAAGTCCAGAGAATCTCACCTGATGAATTCATTCTTACAACTGCTACATCGGTATCTATCCCGGTTGCCCTTGGTTCGGAGTGATAACAGGCTGCGAAACCGTCTTCCAGGGTAACCAGTTCCCCGTTACTCTCAAAAGCCCTTGAACTCGCACCTTTAAGAACATGCCTGGACCAGAGAATTTCCCCCTCATGGTCGAAACAGATCAGGAAAGGATCTTCAAATGGTCCGGTTATAGAGATAACAGAGTTGCCGTTCGAAAGAACAGCACAATCCCGCAGTCCGTACAACCAGTCTACCTCTGTTTCAATTTCTACCGACCATGTTGATTCAGCTACTGCCATTGTCGATATAACTAAAAGAGTAACAGAACTGATGATTTTCATCCGGGCCCCCTTACATTTAAGAAATACCGCAGGAGAGGTTCTGAAAGCTGTTCCCGCATAATTATTATAGACTGAGTTCATATGTTACTGCAAGGATTCACAATCGGGACTGGATCAGCCTCCGCTTTTTCTCTGAGCAGCTGCACTGTATCCTCATTGCCCGGCAGACTCGAATCTTGTATTGTTTTTCAGTATGCAATCAAATTCGCTGGAATTTTTTTCAAGGAGGAACCGATGAAGTATCCGTTACTGTCAGATGCCGATATGAAAGCCATGGATGCTCTTAAAAAACATCATGGCGGCGCAGATAATATCGCCGGTACTATCAGGAAAATGAAGGATTTCGAGACACGGAAAAAAATCCTCGCTGAAAAGGGTTTCGGAAAAATGATCGAAGAAGCGGAAGCCTATGCACGGGACTTCCCGCAGGTAGAGGATTTTGAGAAAGAGAACAGCATCAGCTACAACGATTCTTTTGGAACAGGAACAAGTCAGGTTTCCGGATTCCAGGGAGCAAAAGTCACTCATGAGTGCATCAAGCGGATAGCGGAAAGCGCCGGATCCGATGAGCCATGCTTCGCCCCCCAGGAGATGATATCCGTTGTAGCCCTTACCGATAATTACATTTACAATGGCGACCTTCTGGCAACACTGACAATGGCCGAAAACATCATGAAGGCCAGCAAGTTCTGCAATACGAATCTTATCGGTATACCCCAGCCGGAGAAGCGCTTTCGGGAACTGGAAGCACTTACAGGTGAAAAATTCGTCAGATACGAATGTGAGAACGGAGTCTGTGCACTTACACTTAAGAATCAGGGTACGCCATTCGGCAATTTCGGCGGCATTGAAGTGGCAAACAACAACCACCTGATATACCTCGATGGAGTTACACGTACCGCGCTTGCAACCGGAGGGGATTTCTACCTTAATCCCAGCTGGAGTACCATTGTTGCAATCTGTTACTACGGGCGTGATATACCCAATCTTCATATCAAGATATCAATGCTTCTTGCTACGCAGAACCCGATGCAGTTCAGGATGCTCCTGAACATCATGAACGAATACATCCGCGAGGATGGTACCTCACCTATCTATGAGATCAACATCGGTAACGGCTCCACAGCTGATAATTTCATCCAGTGCGCGAAGGAACTTGACGCAAGCGGGATAAAAGGTGTCAGTCTTGCAGCTCACATCTATATCAATCCCGACCTCGGCATTCCGGACTTCAACTGGACCGATCACATGTTCAAGGTTCTGCAGAGCGGCACCGACATGACCTTCAAGTACGAGAGCGATGGAACCGCACACGAGCTCGATACCATGGCTACCTACTTCATATCTGAGGAGGAGCGTGACGCAATGGGCAGGAATATCGGCGAAGTCATCTTCAACAAAGCCCTCAGAGCATCCAAGGACGGCAGGGCTATGATGAAAAAAGGAATAAGGGCGATATTCGCTGAGAGTGCCCAGAAACACTGAAATTACAGGTGATAATCAGGATTTGGCGGTGAGCTTCTCATGATACAGGACTGGAATTCACGGTTCTCGGATAATATCAGGGAGTACGGAGGGTACTCCATCGGCAAACTGTTCGATCTTCTGAAAGATCCCGAAATAATATCCCTGGCGGGAGGGCTGCCATCTCCGGATATGTTCCTCAAGCACGAAATGAGGCTTGTCTCCGGAAGGATCCTCGAAGAGAACCTTGAAAAAGTGATGCAGTATACCGCCATCAAAGGTGAACAGGTTCTCCTTGATGCGATAGTGCAGTTTCTGGCAAGGGACAATATCCGGGTTACCCATGACAATATCGTGGTAACTTCATCCGGGCAGCATGGACTGGACCTTATCGGCAGACTTTTCCTCAACCCCGGGGATGTTGTTATTCTCGACAGGCCTACGTTCGCAGGAGCGATAGTCGCATTCCAGATGCAGCGTCCGGAGTTCGTCGGTGTGGATATCGAGGATGATGGTTCCAATGTGGATGGATTCCGCTTCAGGATCGAAGCTCTGGAAAAAGAAGGCCGAAAACCGAAGTTCATCTATGTTGTTCCGGATTTCCAGAATCCTTCGGGTATCACCATGAGCCTTGAAAAAAGAAACGCTCTTCTGGATTTGAGCAGAGATCATAACATCCCCATTCTGGAGGACAGTCCATACCGGGACTTCCGGTACTACGGAGAGACCATTCCTTCGCTATACTCACTCGATCAGAAGAGAGGTGGAGGGAATGTCATAGGTCTCTATACATTCTCGAAACTCTTTTGTCCCGGTCTCCGTATCGGCTTCAATATCGGCCCTTCTGAGGTCATCGAGAGAATGACAAACATCAAGGAGGGGAACGTCCTTAATACTCCCAAATACAACCAGGACATGTGCGCTGCATTCCTGACCGAGATGGGTATGGAAGAACACATTCTGAAATGCAGAAAGTATTATCGCGAGAAGCTGGAGGTTTTCCTTTCAACTATGGATGAGTGTTTCCCTCCTGAGCTGGGAGTAACATGGACCAAACCGGATGGCGGCCTTTTTCTATGGGTCACCCTTCCGGAAGAGATCGATACACATAAGTTGTTCTACGATGCCATCAAATATAAAGTGGCATTCGTTCCGGGGGATGTATTCTTCGGGGAAAATCCTTCAGTTAACATGATGAGAATCAACTTTTCGTTCGCCACGAAGGAACAGCTGGCTGCAGCGGTAAAAAGACTTGCTGACTGTGTCAGAAACCGGTTGCACCCGTCCGGGTGAGGAAACAGAAGATAAGCAGGGAATCCAATATGCAAAACGGACAGATACTTTTCAGATCAACGAATCTCAGAGCTCCTGCGGTCTCTTTTGAGCAGGCGCTTCTGAAGGGAATAGCGCCTGATGGCGGCCTCTACATGCCCGAAGAGATACCCCGTCTGACGCAGGATGAGATCCGCGAGTTTTCAGATGCGAAGTATCACGAAATAGCATACGCAGTGGGAAGAAAATTCCTTGCAGGTGAGATTCCTGATGAAGACCTGCAGCGTATTGTCATCGACGCTTACAATTACAACGTACCCCTCGAGCATGTTTACGACAGGAAATACGTTATGAGGCTGGACAGGGGGCCAACCGCTTCCTTCAAAGATTTCGCCGCAAGGATGATGGGCCGCCTCATGCAGTTCTTCCTTAACCGGAATAACGGGAAACTCCTCATACTCACCGCCACATCAGGTGATACCGGAAGCGCAATCGCCAACGCGTTCTATGGCTTGGACAACGTTAAAGTCGTAGTTCTATTCCCCGAGAAGGAAGTAACCGCGCGTCAGCGAAAGCAGATGACAACACTGGGAAAGAATGTTACCATAATCGCTCTCGACGGGAAGTTCGATGACTGTCAGGCGCTGGTAAAGCAGGCTTTTGCCGATTCTGAACTGGAAAACCTGAATCTTTCATCTGCCAATTCGATAAATATCGGACGGCTTGTACCTCAGACAATGTACTACTTCTACTCGTTCGCGGAACTCCGCTCGGGAGATCCGAGCGAGAAAGTGGTTTTCTCGGTTCCATCGGGAAATTTCGGGGATCTCTGCGGTGGCCTCATCGCACTGAATATGGGTCTTCCCGTCAGTAAATTCGTGGTGGCTACAAATGAGAATGACGAGTATCCGAAATTTGTGAAATCGGGATTCTATGAAAAACTCGTACCTTCCCTTAACTGCATATCAAGCGCAATGAACGTTGGACACCCAAGCAATATCCCGAGACTGGTTCAACTATATGGCGGAAACATGGATGAGCACGGCGCTATAAGTTCCGCGCCTGACCTGGACAGGATCAGGAAAGACATGTACGCGATAAGCATCACCGATGCCGAGACGGAAGCCATGATAAGCAGTGCATACAAAAAATACGGCCTTCTGCTCGAACCGCATGGTTCAGTTGGCTGGGCAGGACTGCAGCATTACCTTCGTGACGAAGGGGACGATATAGACCAGCTGTATATTTCCCTTGAGACGGCACACCCGGCAAAATTCCCGGAGAAGATCAGGGAAATCCTCTCTTTCGATCCCGAATTGCCGCCCAGCCTGCAGGGTCTTGAAGAGAAGGAGGAGTCATACGAGCACCTCCCGACAGATTACAAAGCTTTCAAGGATTTCCTGAGGGACAATTATTAAGATAGTAGTGATTACCACCGGAGAATCTATCAATCCAGTTTCACTATCTGCCGCGTCGAGCTTGCGGCCCCGATCTGGAGCCGTACAATGTAAATGCCGCAAGGAAGGTTCGTAAGATCCAGGTTAAACAGATGCTGTCCACCCTGCAGCTCCTGGTCAATAACTCCCTTCACCATCCTTCCGGAAAGATCGAATAACTCACCACTCACATGGCATGCTGCAGTGAGATAGAACGCCATTCGAGTAACAGATGCAAAGGGATTGGGGTAACAGGTCAACTCGCTTAGTAAAGGCAGCAGTTCAGCTTCTTCAATACCTGTCCCCGAATCCTCGAAGCAACCGCTGCGACGGATGTCATGCCTGAACATGGGCCATCCGGGTCCCGAACCCTCTCCCGCGGAAAGCATGTATGCACGTCCATGATTATTCTCCGGAGTGGAGGATGTCCCATACCCTCCAACCACAAATACATCAAGCTTCCCGTCACCGTCAAAATCACCTATCACAGGCGCATGATCAATATTAAAGGTGTTCCCGTAGTGCGCTTCCAGGTCTATCTCCCAAATTATGTCCGGTGATGTTCCCCGCAGTGCTGTGAGCATTCCACCGTCGGCACCGAAGATTATGTCTGTAATTGTGTCTCCGTCGATATTCGCAAGTGCCGCTCCTCTGAACATACCTCCACCGGCAGTGTAACTCCATACAGGATCACCGTTGTGATCCAGCACTCCGATCCTGTTATGGGAAGTGTAAACGATTTCAAAATCGTTATCAGCATCCAGATCGGCAATGGAAGTGGGTGCAGCAACGTAGTAGGGGGTCATGTAGTTCCACTCCAGACTTCCGTCCTCGGCGTTGAGCAGGTAGATGTAGTGATCGTATGAACCTATTACAATCTCCGGTTTTCCGTCCCCATCCACATCGGCAAATGATCCTCCGTGGTACATGTAATCTCCGGGAAGATCCGAGAACCAGAGAATGGATCCGTCAATTCCCTCCAGAGCGTAAATTCTGTTATCTCCGTTCCACTGGGCCACCACTACATCAAGGTCGCCGTCACCGTCAATATCCAGAATATTCGGACAGGTCTGTATAGCGCTGGCGGTTCCGAGGCTGCATTGCCAGGCAATATTCCCATTCTCACCGTCGAAGCAGAATACGTAGCCGTTGAAAGTACCCATAACCACTTCGGGCTTACCGTCCCCATCCACATCTGCTACAGCAGGAGGCGAATCGATGCAATTGGGATAGCCCGTGGAGGTTGACCATTCAACATCTCCGGTAGCCCCATCCAGGCAGTACACATGATAGGGTGACGATGCCGCGGCGATCACTTCCAATTCCCCATCCAGGTCCACATCAGCTATAACAGGTGAAGCGTCGTTGCAGCCATTTGTGAAGAAGCTCCATAACTCAGTTCCATCTTCCGCGTTCAGGGCATGGAAGCTTTCATCGTTGAAATACGTTCCAAAGACTATCTCGGGAAGACCATCACCATCGATATCATCAACCGCAGCTGAACCGAACGAAGGGGCATCCAGATCAAACCACCACTGGATTTCGGGATAGGTCTGCCCAAGTACCACAACAGGAAGAAGGAGGATTAGAAGAACAATCGGGATATGACGCTGAACACTCCGGGATCTGCAACAACTCATAAAAAACCGCTCCCTTCATATATTCGACCATTACAAGATTACACTGAGGAGAGAGACAGGTCAACCTGTATCGATTCAGGAAAATGACTTCTGATCGAACTTCATGGCTCAATTGGCTGGAAGGGGCTGCGAAGTTATCTTCCGGAGGAGAAAAGGAGTATCATGAAGTACATTATTATTCTTGGAGACGGAATGTCTGATCGCCCAATCGAAAGCCTGGGCGGAAAAACACCGCTAATGGCTGCTGAGATACCAAACATCGATTCACTCTGCGCCCGGGGAAGGTGCGGGAAGTTCGTGACCGTGCAACCCGATATGCATCCCGGAAGCGCAGTGGCGAACCTTTCTGTACTGGGCTACGACCCCGCACTGGTATTTGCGGGCAGGGGAGTACTCGAAGCAGCCAGCATGGGAGTTGACCTGGAGTACACGGATCTTGCCATGAGATGCAACCTTATCTGTATCGAGAACGGGAAGATCAAGAACCACTCCGCAGGTCATATCAGTACCGCGGAATCCCATCAGCTAATCGGTACGCTGAATGAAGAGCTGGGATCCGGGATCATGAAATTTCACCCTGGAGTAAGCTACAGACATCTGTTTGTTCTAAAGGATGGAAGCGATGCCATCTCCTGTACACCGCCGCACGATGTTCCCGGCACCAATTTCGGTGATGTGATGATAGATGCATTAAAACCGGAAGGTAACAGCACGGCTGCTCTATTGAACATTCTTATTTTGAAATCGCAGGAGATCCTGAAGGAACATCCGGTCAACCTGAAACGGATTTCCGAAGGTAAAGATGCCGCTAATTCAGTCTGGTTCTGGTCTCCGGGGCACAAACCCCGGATGAAGACTCTCAACGAGCTGTACGGTATCAAAGGCGCGGTTATTTCCGCAGTGGACCTTGTGAAAGGCCTTGGTATCTACGCCGGGATGGATGTCATTGAAGTTGAAGGTGCCACAGGTCTTTACGATACCAATTACGAGGGGAAGGCTCAGGCTGCAATTGACGCGCTGCGGGGAGGCTACGACTTCGTCTACCTTCATGTTGAAGCAACGGACGAGGCGGGGCACGAGGGCGATGTTGATCTGAAGATCAGGACCATTGAGTATCTCGACAGACGGGTGGTCAGGTTCATCATAGAGGAAGCGGAAAAGATGCCGGATGATGTCGCTATTGCCATAACACCCGATCACGGAACTCCATGCGACATCAGAACCCATGTCCACGACCCGGTGCCTTTCCTTATTTATCACCCGGGGGAGAATCCTGACGATGTCACCCGCTACGATGAAACCAGCACAGAAAATGGAAGCTACGGAACGATCGAGGGTGACGCATTTTTCAGAGCACTAATCAAGAAATGATTACGCATAATCCCCAGCAACGCTGAAGGGAGTTTCAGGAATGTTCAGGATAACAGCAGCACTGCTTACGCTCCTTCTGATGACTCAGGTATCTGCCGAGGGGACGGATCTCAGCAATGTGATAAAGGTTGAGATCGTAACTATCGAAGGCTTCACTGTACTCGGACTGGAAATCCACAGTTCCGATTCCCTGCAAATAATGACTCTCTGGGAGGAATTCACTCCCAGGATTCAGGAGATCCCGGGAGTAGAGATGGATGGCGACGCCTACGGAGTTTTCTGGGGAAACGATGAAATGTACGATGACTTCACGTACCTTTCGTGCGTCGAATCAGATACTACCGGTCCTATTCCGGAGGGCATGATTACACTGAACATCCCCGGGGGTGAATACGCGGTTTTCACCTTCCCGTTTGAAAAGGTGGAGGAGGCCTACGCCTACATCTACGGTGAATGGCTGCTTGTATCCGCCTATGAACACGGAGCAGGCTACGACTTCGAATACTACCCGGCCGAGTTCATCCCCTCGGAAGATGGCGTACTGATGCAGCTTTTCGTCAGCGTGGAGTAGACGTTACATCCAGTATCCAGTCCGACACGGTCGATTCGAACCCGTCAATGAATTCAGGCTCCAGCGTCGCATACTCCTCAACCGAACCGTCAACGGCAGCCTGAAACAGATGGTTTGCTCCATTGATCACTATTACACTGGAGGGAGAGTTATCGGAAAGCGCCATCTGCATCGGTTGAAGATTCCGCTCCGGCGGAACCTGTATATCAAGGGAACCGTACAGCGCGAGAACCGGACAGGATACAGCGGATATCTCGTCCGCGGGATCGTGCCGGAGGAAGTTCAGGAACCATTCTGATTCAACCTGGGCAATGGACTGGGCAACCACGTAATCCACATAGACATCGATATCACCCAATCCCGCAAGCTCCTCTTCGGACAAATCTTCAAGCGATGCGAGCGTCTCAAATCGGAAAAGCTCATCGAGTCCGGAGTGATCATCACCTGCCAGGATGATATCCATGACCTTTCTCTGAGTTTCGACATTCCGGGCAATTTCCTGCTCCGGGAGACCGGCCTGACGACAGAGCATCTCTATCTGGCCAAGCAGGACCTCGTAGCCGCTGATGGAGGGACCTGCCATGCTCACTACAAAGGCAACGTCTTCCGGTTTCCAGTCTGCAGTGATGAGCGCCACTGTCGAACCCTCGCTGTGCCCCAGAATACCAACACGGCCAGGATCAACTTCAGGTTGAGCAATCATGTAATCAAGCATGAGCGAAGCGTCGCAGGCGAATACGGAGTCCGTTACAAGATCAATCTCACCAACCGAACCCCCAAAGCCCCTGTCATCACATCGAAGAACTGCGATACCGGACCGCGTAAGATGATCGGCAAGCTCGCCGAACACCCGGAAACCCATAACGTTCTCATCCCTGTCCTGAAGACCGCTGCCCGTGAACAGAATAACAGCAGGAAAAGGACCTGCGCCCGCAGGAATGGTGAGCGTACCGGCGAGGGACACATCGTCACCTGCAATGGTTATCTCGGATACAGTGTAGGGAATCTCTTCCATCGCGACCTCAGCGGAGCGGCGCAGCTCGAAACTGCCCACTGCCCCGCCCTGACTGAAAACACCTCTTATCATATCTCCATCAATCACTCCCGCGAACGAAGCCTCTCCATGATTCGATGGCAGAGCGAATCCAACGCTGTCACCCCGGGCGAAGACGTTCACAAGTTCCAGCCCGAAAGCCCCCTGTACCGGAATATCGATACTGGCTTCGTACAGACCCTGCTCATCAACGGTAACATCAACATTAATACCAAGCTCGATACCGCTGATAGATATTGACCCCTCCCATGTACCCTGGATATCGGAGCTCACCTGTGTGCCCTGCCCGCAGGAAGCCAGCAATGCTATGAAGATAAGCACACCTGCACTAAGATTATTCGAATTCAAATCAGCACCTCCCAACTACAGTCAATCATACTCTGATCTCATATTCCGGAGTCCATCTCTCCGGCAAGTTCGTCCCATGTTTTCTCGTATTCCTGGATCTCCTGACAGATGTAGGCATGTTCCTTCTGAAGGGAAACAAGTCTGGTGCTGTCAGAGATGATCACGGGGTCCTGAAGAAGAGCTTCAAGCTCTTCCCGTTTTTCCTCCAGAGGAAGAAGTTTTCTTTCAATTCTGCTTATCCTGGTCCGGATTTTCTT
>QNDS01000094.1 GCA_003644925.1 Candidatus Fermentibacterota bacterium | reverse complement strand
GGCATCGTTGCTCTGACCAAGTGCGATCTGGTCGATGATGAAATGCAGGAACTGGTTGAAAGCGAGATTGAAGAGTATTTCGAAGATTCAGTGTTCAGCGGAACGCCAGTATACAGAGTATCTTCAATGACAGGCTCAGGAATGGAGGAGCTCAGGAAAGTTCTTGTCGAGCTCACCGAAGATGCCGGTCAGAGATATTCGGAAGGAAAATTCAGACTGGACATTGACAGAGTATTCGTGCTTGAAGGATTCGGTACCATTGTGGGAGGGACGGCTGCTTCGGGCAGTGTATCGGTTGGAGATGAGCTTGAACTGCAGCCCGGCGGTGGAAAATACAGAGTGCGTGAGATGAGAGTAAACGCTAACAAGGATGTAAAAACGGGAGTAGCAGGCGACAGGATTGCGCTCAACCTGGTTGGCCTTCACAAGGATGATGTTTTAAGGGGATCATGCGTCGCGGAACCCGGATATCTCCAGGTGCAGAATAGTCTTGATACCAGCCTGATTCTGCTGGAAACTGCAAAACCCTTGAAAAAGTATCAGCGTGTAAGACTCCATACCGGGACCGCTGAGGTTATGGCGCGCGCGATTCCTGTTGACACGGCAGTGATAAGCCCCGGAACATCAGGATATGTGCATTTTCAACTTGAATCACCTGTTGCTGCGCTGCCGGGTGACAAGTTCGTTGTAAGAAATTATTCTCCTATCATCACTATCGGCGGCGGCAGGATCCTTGAAGCCGGTACGCGCAAGGTAAGGAAGAAATACGCTCCCCAGAGAACATCACATTTGATAGCACTGGAAGCAGGTGATATTGAAAGCATTCTTGATGAGATGCTTGAGCATTCCCGGATCGATGGTATTACACTTAAAGAAGTGGTGAAAAACACTTCCCTTGCCCCGGATGATATCCTGAATACCTTACTTGAAATGGAGAAGAAAGGTAAGATTGAACTGACCGATGAAGGTTCAGTCCGACATGCGGTCAGTAAGGTCATATTTGATGAAGCCTGCAGAAAGCTTGTTTCAAGTTTTGCAAGTCATCATGAAATTAACCCGATCAGTCCCGGACTTCGGCTTACAGTGCCCCAAAGAATTCTGAAGGAATATTCCAAGTGGTTTGTCAAAGCGGTACTGAAGAAACTGACGGAATCCGATGAACTTGAAAAAAGAGATGACTGGTATGCCCTGTCCTGTCACAGCAGGGACATCCCGTCCGAGTACTCCGGGGCTGTCAGCAGCATGATTGCAAAAGTTGAGACGGGAGAGAACATGGGGGTCAGCATTGAGGAATTCGAGAATTCCAGACTTGCAGTGGCTCTTACCGAGCGTGGGATACTGTGTGAACTTGCCGGAGGTGTACTGGTTACATCACAGCGGGCAGAATCGTTAATTCACAAACTGGTGCAGGGCTTTGGGAAAAGTGGTTTCTCCCTTGGAGAATTGAGGGATTTTCTTGGTGTATCAAGAAAAACAGCACTGAAATGGGCAGAGTTCTTTGACAGTCGGGGCTGGACTTTGCGAAAAGGCGACAGAAGGATCTGTAAATAATTATGGTTTACAGATTTTACATTTTTTCGTATAGTTCTCAGCCCTGAACATAAAAGTTAATATCTGGAGGAAAGATGCATATTGCGGTTATTGGAAGCGGTTACGTAGGACTTGTTGCTGCAACCTGTCTTTCGGAGATGGGTAATGATGTTATTTGTGTTGATAACAATAGAAATAAAATAGATAACCTTAACAGAGGTATCCTGCCCATATATGAGCCCGGTCTGAAAACTATGATAGAGCGTAACACCCTTGAGAATCGTCTTATTTTCACAACTGATATCGCGATTGCAGTGAAAAAGAGTTCCATCATTTTCATAGCCGTCGGTACTCCTCCCGATGAGGATGGTTCGGCGGATCTTAAGCATGTGCTTGCGGTTGCGTCTGACATAGCCAGGCACATGGATGGCTCAAGAATAGTAGTGAATAAGAGTACCGTACCTGTCGGTACTGCAGACATTGTTACGGAGCAGATCAAAAAAGGAACCGATCATGAAGTTTATGTGGTGAGTAATCCCGAATTCCTGAAGGAGGGCTCAGCGATAGATGATTTCATGAAACCTGATAGAGTGGTAATCGGGACAGATTCCGATGAAGTTGCAGAAACAATGAGCGAGCTGTACTCCCCGTTTGTCCGGACCAATAACCCAGTTCTTGTCATGAGCAAGAGAAGTGCCGAGATGACAAAATACGTTGCCAACAGCCTGCTTGCAACCAGAATCTCCTTCATGAACGAAATTGCCAATATGTGTGATTCTGTTGGTGCCGATGTTCATGATATCAGGGTCGGGATCGGTTCTGACAGAAGGATAGGCTCCAGTTTTCTCTTCCCCGGAGCCGGGTTCGGCGGTTCCTGCTTCCCCAAAGATATCAGAGCGCTCCAGAAAACAGCGATCGAGAATGGTGTTGAACTAAGGGTGCTCAAAGCAGTAACCGACGTTAACCGGGATCAGAAGAAGCTCCTTGTCGGGAAAGTTACCAGCTATTTCGGGGATGACCTGAGGGGCCTCACTATAGGGGTATGGGGCATCTCCTTCAAACCCAATACTGATGATATCAGGGAAGCTCCGGCTCTTACCATTATTAAGGGGTTACTTGAAAGGGGAGCAGCGATAGCAGCCTACGATCCTCAGGCTATGAAGAATGCTTCAGAAGTTCTTGGTGATTCAGTAAGATTTGCTTCGTCCGTTTACGATGCGGTAACCGGAGCCGATGCATTGGTCCTTGTTACCGAGTGGACGGAGTTCAGAGAACCTGATTTTCCGAGAATGGCTGAGATAATGAAACAACCCGTCATCTTTGACGGCAGAAATGTATTCAACCCAGGCAAACTGAGAAAACTGGGCTTCACTTACTTCGGGATCGGGAGAAATGTATGAAATTCACTGATAGGCTGAAAGGCTCTGAACACCCATCTGTCGCAATTATCGGCCTTGGATATGTAGGGCTTCCGCTGGCACTGGAATTCGTTAAGGGTGGATGCAGGGTTATCGGTATTGATATAGATGCAGAAAAGCCGAGAATGATCAGAGAAGGCAGAAGTTACCTGAAGACCATCCCCTCTGAGCGGATCGCAGCTGCAGTGAAGACAGGCTTGCTCGAATGCACAACCGAATTCTCCAGGATGAAGGATTCTGATGCCGTTATTATCTGCGTACCTACTCCTCTGGGCAAATCCAGAGAACCCGATCTCAGTTATGTGATCAGTACCGGAAAAGAGGTTTCCAGATATCTTCAGCCCGGTCAGCTTATCGTACTTGAATCGACAACCTACCCCGGTACAACCCGGGAAGAGCTTGTACCTATCCTGGAGGAAAGCGGTCTGAAGGCCGGAAAGGATTTCTTCGTTGCATTCTCTCCGGAGAGGGAGGATCCGGGCAACAAGGAATTCTATACCAGAACGATACCGAAACTCGTCGGTGCATTGACCCCCGAAGGCTCAGATGCTGCAAACCTGGTCTACTCCTTTGCGGTTGATGAGGTTGTTGTAGTAAGTTCTCCCGAGGTGGCTGAGATGGCGAAGATAACCGAAAATACTTACAGGGCTGTCAATATTGCCCTTGTTAACGAGCTGAAAGTGCTTGCTTCGAGGATGGATGTCGATATATGGGAAGTTATCAGGGCGGCATCAACAAAGCCCTTCGGCTACACTCCTTTCTTCCCCGGACCGGGACTCGGTGGGCACTGTATTCCGATTGATCCTTTCTACCTTACCTGGAAAGCACGTCAGTTCGGCATGCCGACCAGATTCATTGAGCTTGCGGGGGAGATCAATACCGCGATGCCCGCATTCGTGGTTTCAATCATCACAAAGGCTCTGAATGAAAGGCAGAAAAGCGTAAACGGCAGCAGGATACTCATTCTTGGAATGGCTTACAAGCCTGATATAGATGATATCAGGGAAACTCCCGCACTCATGGTAATGGACCAGCTCCTGGAACTTGGCGCCGTTGTAGATTACAACGATCCGTACGTTGGGAGTATAGGGGAAACAAGACAGACTCATCACAGGCCGGTCTCGGTGGAGCTTACCGAGGATGTTCTCAGGGGGTTTGACTGCGTTGTCGTCATTACCAATCACTCCTGCTACGATTATCAGTGGATAGTTGACAACGCATCCCTTATAATTGATACGAGAAATGCATGCGTGGGATTGAAAGGTAGTGAGGAGAAGGTAGTTAAGGCATGAGAGTATCCGCTATCCTTGTGATAACAGCCGTTTTCGTTCTGAACGCTTCAGGGTTACAAGGCTACACCGTTCCCGGCGTGGAGACCGATGAAGTCCTCATGAGTATTCACGTGTGGGGAGAGGTGAGAAATCCAGGTACATACCTTGTTCCCGTTGATGCCGATCTGATAGCGGGGATATCCTCTGCTGGAGGTCCTACATCAAAGGCGAAACTCAGCGATGTAAGGATAGTTTACGAGGAGAGTGAGATAGTCTACAATCTTGACCGGTTCCTGGATGCTGATGGCGGACCTGTCCCGGATCTTCTTCCAGGAGCGACAATATATATACCAACCAACAGTTTCGAGTGGTGGAGGACCGCTATTGATTTTTCCTATAAGATCATAATCGCGGTAAACCTTATCTGGATAATGAGTGAACGATGAATGATGGAAACTTCCAGGAAGAACGGGAATCCATAAACATTTCGGAATACCTGTGGCTTCTTTATCATAACAAATGGATCGTTCTGGGATTCCTGATAATTTCCATAACTGCAAGTATCTGGATGACTTCAAGAATCAGGCCTCTGTTCAGGTCTTCCGCCACATTCATTTTTGATGTCAGCAGCAACATGACCCAGACACTCAATATGTCGAATGTATTCTGGTTCGAGATGGATCCCATGCGGAACAATCAGATACAGATAATACGCAGCAGAAGTATGGCTGAATCGGTAGCCGATTCAATTTTGAGATCACCTAACTCGGACAGTCTGCTTACTATCCTCTTCTGCGATCTTACTGTTCCTCAGAACAATCTTCGAGGTTCACTCATAGGAATGGTCAGGGGCAGTATTTCCGTCAGCATTATGAAGGATACCGATTTTTTCGTTCTTTCGGCTATCGGTTATTCTCCCGTGGCTGCGGCTACAATGGCTAACCTTATGGTCGGGACATATTTCAGAAGGAATCTCACCGATGCGCGGGGAGAGAATACTCTTGTAAAGGAGTTTCTTTCTGAACAGCTTGACATTATGGAAATCGAACTTGCTGAGTCTGAAGATTCTCTGACTCTTTTTAAAGAGGAATATGGAATACTGAGCCTGAGTACTGAAACAGCTCAGATCGTAAGAAATCTGTCCATATTTGAAACAGCGGCTGCTACATCCAGGACTGAACAGGGAGCCCTTCAGGCCCAGAAAACCTACTACTCGGATCAGCTTGAGGTAGGCCGTATCAATTTGCCGGAGGATATTGCAAACCTGAATACTGCTTTTATAGCACAGCTTGAAAACGATATAGCGACACTGGAATCCTCCAGAGCATCTCTTATGTCCAGGGGCGGCACTGAGGATGATAATGTAATCATGGATCTGGACACTCAGATTTCTGTCAGGAGGGAAGCTCTTACCCGGGCACTCGAGGAAGCCGCTTACAGCCGATATCCCAACGATCCCGCTCAGTCTCTCCAGGGGATAGTTTCGCAACTCGTAACGGTTGAATCGCAGTTGAGAGCCGAGAGAATCAGGGAATCTGTTCTCAGAAGTATTGTGCTCGATCTTGAGGACAGCATCTCGGTTCTTCCTGAACTGGAGTTAAGGCTGACAAGGCTTGAGCGGAACTGGAGAGTGAGCGAGAATATCTACCTTATGCTCAGAACCAAGTATGAAGAAGTCAGGATTGCAGAAGCTGGTCAGATCGGTAACGTGACAATAGTCGATACAGCTCTTCCCGGGGGGATGATAAAACCCAACAAAAAACGTAATCTCATCCTGGGAATCTTCGCTGGACTGGCCGCGGGAATAGGATTCATATTCCTGAAGGAGCAGCTGGATACTTCTGTCAAGAACCCTGAGGATATTGAGAACCTGGGTATTCCTGTTATCGGTGTGGTACCCAAGGTACCGAGGTCAGATGTAACAATTCCGGGGGGGAAACAGGGTCTGATAATGATAACCGCTCCCCGGCAGGCTGCCAGCGAGGCGTACAGAGATCTGAGAACAAGCCTTCGTTTCAGTGCAATTGAGGAGGGTATCCACTCGATTCTGGTTACCAGCGCCGGCCCCGGAGAAGGCAAATCCACCACTGCTGGAAACCTTGCTGTAGCCATTGCTCAGGCCGGATCCAGGGTTCTGATCGTGGATACTGATCTGAGGCGTCCTATATTGCATAAGGTATTCGGCCTTAAACAGGAGCCCGGCTTTACCGAAACGATAACCGGTATGAAAACGCTGGAAGAAGCTGTGAACAGCACTAGCATAGAGAATCTGTCAATTCTCACATCCGGGCATATACCGCATAATCCCTCGGAATTGCTGGGCAGCAGAAAGTTCAAGAGACTTCATGCATTACTCAAAGAATCCTACGATATGGTGATCTTCGACAGCCCACCAATTGCAGTCGTCACCGATCCTGTTGTGATGAGCCCGGAAGTCGATGCCACATTGATGGTTGTCGGTGTTAAAAAGATCGACAGGAGAGTACTCAAGTCAGCTTGGGAAAAACTCCGGAGAGGATCCGGTCATTGCGTTGGTGCCGTTCTTAACGGATTTGATCCCCTGAACACCTACACATCATACAATTACTACACCTACAAGTATCATTATTACTACCATGATAAGAAGAAATAGCAGCTGAAAAAGATCTGGATTCCCGATCGGTGATAATCCTTCACCGGCTTGCAGGATAGTCTTTTCAGTCCGTCGAAGGCACTCCACAGTATATCTTCATTATAGTAGAAATCTGCCCGCTCAATTCGGAGCGGCTTCATATATTCCATAAATCATTGCACAGCAATATTATATAGTGTTGCTACTTTTCCGTTATGAATTCCGGTGGGATACAGTCCCATGAAATGGGTTGACAGTGGGAAATTGTGGGATAGAATTGATGTGGAGGATTATCCATGAATGACTACACGGGGAAGCACATACATACGCTGGATGAAAAGGGACGGGTGAGCGTACCTGCCCAGTTTCGAAGGCAGCTGCCCAGAGAAGGTCTCTTCATCGGGAAGGGCATGGAGGGTAGTCTTATTCTCTACCCGCCTGAGAAGTGGCAGAATGTCAGGGATGGGCTTGCATCGCTCTCCCGGAACGTCAGAAAGAACAGAGACATTATTCGCGAATTCTCACAGTACATTCGACCTGTGAATATAGACGGTCAGGGCAGGATCACCATTCCATCGGACCTGATTGAAGTTTCCGGGATGACCCATGAAATCGTTTTCATAGGCCTGCTTGATTCAATCGAACTCTGGGCTGCCCAGCGGTACGCTGGACGGGAAAAGGAACAGGTATCCTCTCTGGAAGAAGCCATTGAGGAAATCGACATCGATATTTACTGAGTTTTCATCTCTCCCTTTTCAGGAGGCCTGGTTTCAATGTGCGCAGAAAGATCTAATGAAGAGAGTCACAGGAACCCGGATAATGGAATAGATCCGATGTCTCATGTGCCGGTAATGGCCGATGAGGTGCTTGAATTCTTATCACATGGTCACAATGAAGGGCTTCTTGTGGATGGAACAGCCGGAGCCGGGGGCCACCTGGGATTGCTTTCGGGCGCATTGCCAGGAATGACTTTTCTTGCTGTTGACCGTGACCCTGCAGCCGTAGAGATCCTCATAAGCAGATTCAGAGATAATCCTGATGTAATAGTGCGGCAGGGCAGTTACACAGATATCCCCGAAATTATCAGCGAACTGGGTTTGCAGAATGCATCCGCAGCTCTTTTCGATCTGGGTCTTTCATCGATACAGCTTGATGATCCGCAGCGGGGTTTTTCCTACAGGTTCGAAGGCCCATTGGATATGAGATTTGATGATTCAACCGGTAAAACAGCGGCAGAACTGCTCAACAAAATGACTGAAAAAGAAATCGCCGATATCATCTACAATTACGGTGAAGAAGGTAGAAGCAGGAAGATAGCAAAGGCGATAGCTGGAAACAGACCCGTCAGAACAACCCTTCAGCTTGCGCAGATAGTCAATGCCTCAGTTAGAAGAGGTTCCAATAAAATACTCTCCAGGGTTTTCCAGGCTCTGCGGATAGCGGTAAACGGGGAGCTTGATCAGCTCGAAATGCTGATCGATGAACTGGATGGCTGGACCGAAGCTGGTGCTCGAATCGCATTTATCACGTTTCATTCCATCGAGGACAGGAAGATCAAGCTGCTGTTCAGAGATACTCCGGGGTATCGGCAGCATTCTCCCCGATGGCTTGTTCCAGGTGAGGATGAGGTTCGGAGAAACAGCAGGGCACGGTCGGCCAGACTTCGCATGGGGATAAGGGTATGAAAATCGGAGTGCGCAGGATTATTCAGGTTATTGCAGCTGGAGTTCTTCTACTGCTTGTTCTTGAAGCAGGTGTTTACAACTGGAGGCTTGTGCTTTCGATGAGGTACAGGGATCTGGCAGAACAGAATCGTCAGCTTAGCTGGAGAAGGGATGAGCTCCAGGTGGAGCGGGCAGCTCTCCTGAACCCCGAGAGGCTTCAGAGGGTTGGTACCGAACTGGGCCTCGCACCTCTCTCACTCGAGTTCATTACAGTTCTCCGGCTGTATCATGACGCATCCGGGGGTGATCAGTATGTCTGTATGGAACAGTGAGATTTCCCCGGAGCGGCGTTCGGCAAGGCTTAAGATGGTTATGATCTCAGCGTTGATAGGTTTTCTGATCATTGCTGTACGGCTGGTTAATATCCAGATCGTACATCATCAGTACTATTCCGATATCGCCTGCGATCAGCATACCACTCAGATCGACGTGGAAGCCAGGCGTGGAAGGATACTGGACAGAAACGGCTATCTTCTGGCAGGGAACAGGACAGTTGCTACTTTCCAGGTTTACTGGCCTGAGGTTCCATCGGAAGAAACTGCTCTGATAGATACTCTGCTGCTGCAGCTGGGCGAGCATTCACTGGTGAAACTGCCTGTTGAGCGGCGTTCAGGAAATCAGATACTTGCAGTCGACGTTCCATTTCAGGACGCAATGCTTCTTACCAATTCAGGTTTACCTGCAGGTGTCAGTGTTGATGTAGAGCAGGAGCGGACATATCCCATGGGTGATATGGCAGCCGGGATAATAGGAAGATTCACAACCGAAAATTCCGAAGGAATCGAACAGTGGTTCAATTCTGACCTGCAGGGAGTCAATGGCAGATTGTTTATAGAGAGAAGCGCCACAGGCAGATACAATCTGACCGATCCCGAAGCAGACAATATTCTCGCTGTTGATGGCCGTGACATAATGCTGACCATAGATGCCAGATTTCAGTGCATCATCATGGAAGAGCTGGAAGTCGCCATGGAGAAATTCAACAGCGACTGGGCCGCTGCAGTACTGCTGGATCCGGTCAGCGGAGAGGTACTCGCAGCCGGCAGTGTGCCGGTCAGAGCCCAGAACGGATCTCTTGCAATGAATCACTGCTTCCAGGGCTATCATGAGCCGGGCTCAACATTCAAGATCGTTACATATGCTGCCTGTATTGAGGAGGGCCTGATAAATGAAGAAGACTTTTTCAACTGTAGCGACGGGTATATCGATGTAGCGGGGGACAGCATTTCCGATGCTCATGAGATGGGTATTCTAAGCCGTGACGAGATCATTATCAATTCCAGCAATGTGGGTACAGTTATGCTTTCCCGCCTTCTTTCAGATACTACACTGTGTGATTACTGCAGCCTATTCGGGTTCGGCCTGAAAACAATGATCGAATATCCTGACGAATCGAGAGGAATACTGCCGGTTCCAGGATCTTCCGGATGGTCCGGGGTTTCATCAGCCCAGATCGCTATCGGCCAGGAAGTAACGGTCACACCTATTCAGCTTGCTCTGTCTTACGCTGTCATAGCGAATGGCGGCACTCTGTTTTATCCGAGGCTTCTGGAAGCCTATCGTGAGGGAGATCGATGGGTACGGGAGGAATCAATCGTTCGATCTCACCCTCTATCACCCGAAACAGCGGAAACAGCACGGCGTACACTCAGAGCAGCCGTTGAGGAAGGAACCGGTGCAAGCGCAGCTGTTCAAGGAGTTGCAGTGGGACGAATTACCGGCACTGCAGGACGGCTGAGCGGTAGCAGCGATTATCTGAGTGCATTTGTCGGG
>QNDS01000093.1 GCA_003644925.1 Candidatus Fermentibacterota bacterium | reverse complement strand
TCATAGGTCTTAACAGCCAGGGTATGATGATTGTACCGCACCCGGGTCTCGCATTTACTATTCAGACAGTAGTAACGCTCATAACCGGTACTATATTCGTCATGTGGCTCGGTGAGCGGATAACGGAACGAGGTATAGGCAACGGTATCAGCCTTATAATATTCGCCGGGATCGTGGGCAGGCTTCCCGGGGCGCTGGTGTCCATTTATCAGGACGTGTTTGTACTTCAGCAGACCGGTTTTATAACCGCGATCTTCCTTGGTATTTTCATGTTCGCGATTGTGGCATTTGTTGTCCTCATGACTGAATCACAGCGGAGGATACCTGTTACTTACGCCAAGCAGGTAAGGGGCAGGAAAGTCTACGGCGGCCAGAGTACCCATATTCCACTGAGACTGAATACAGCCGGTGTTATTCCGGTTATTTTTGCCCAGGCGTTTATGATGTTTCCAAGCAGCATAGCGATGTTCTTTCCCAATTCGGGGATAGATACGTGGGTGAATACGCATCTTGCGCCGGGGGGAGCCGTTTATATAACCATATACACACTCCTGATCATTCTGTTCGCTTACGTCTATACGGCAATTACTTTCAATCCGCAGGACCTCGCCGATAACATGAAGAAATACGGAGGTTTCATACCCGGAAGAAAACCGGGTAAGAGTACTGCAAAATACATAGAGAAGGTGCTTGTAAGGGTTACATTGCCCGGAGCGATCTTCCTCGCTGGTATAGCAGTTATGCCAATGCTCATGACCAGACACGCCAATGTGAACTTTATGTTCGGCGGTACCAGTCTGCTTATCGTTGTCGGGGTAGCCCTCGAGACGCTCAGGCAGATCGAGACACATCTTCTCATGAGGCACTACGACGGATTTCTCAGTAAAGGCAAGATTAGAGGAAGAAGGTAGCATGCGGATCACCTTCTTTGGACCACCGGGCTCGGGAAAGGGCACTCAGGCGGATAGAATATCCTCCTACTTCGGTCTGCAGCATATTTCAACAGGTATGCTTTTCAGAGAAGAGATCAACAGTGGTTCAGAGTTAGGGAAACGTATCCGTGAGATCGTCGAATCGGGACATCTTGTTGGTGATGAGATAGCAAACGAAGAGGTTTTTACCCGGATAGAAACCATCGATGAATTTCTTCTGGATGGTTATCCAAGGAATTTGCAGCAGGCAAAATCTCTTGATGAATTTCTTGAGAGTGCATGCAAACCCCTTTCCGGCGCTGTTTTTATCCATATTTCAGATGAAGAGGTTATAGACAGGCTTACAGGAAGGCTTGTTTGTGCCTGTTCGAATGGAAGCGGGAATGCAGACAGCGGCAATATCCACGAAGAAGGGGATATCTGTCCGGTGTGCGGAGAAGCTTTTGAGAAGCGCAGTGATGACAGATCGGAAGTTGTAGAAAACAGACTTCAGCACTATCACGGCATCACTAAGTACCTTGAGGATTACTACAAAAGCAGAATTCTTGTGATCGATGGTCTGGGCACCATAGATCAGGTGAACGAAAGAATAAGAAAAGAACTCCTGAGATGGGCATAATAACCGGTGGTGACATAGATCTTATGAAGGAATCCGGAAGGATAGTCAGGCTTGCTCTTGACGAGATGAGATCCTTTATTGAACCGGGAGTCTCTACAAAGGAGATAGAAGCAGTTGGCAGGAAAGTGATCGAAACCGAGGGGGCCGAGCCATCGTTCCTCGGTTACAATGGTTACCCGGCAGCAGTGTGTGTCTCAATCAACAGTGAGGTTGTACATGGTATTCCCTCCAATGCACGAAAAGTGATGGACGGAGATCTTGTAAGCATTGATGCTGGTGCCTTTAAGAACGGTTTTCATGGAGATGCCGCCGACACAGTGATTGTCGGGCTGGCAGATCCTCGGGCAATGCTTCTGGTTAAAACGGTTTACGAAGCCAGGGACAAGGGTATCGAAGCCGCCAGACCGGGGAATACTCTGGGTGATATTGGTTCAGTTATTCAGAATCATGTGGAATCTCAGGGATTCAGTGTTGTCAGGGCACTTGTGGGTCATGGTATCGGCAGAAAGCTGCATGAGCCGCCCCAGGTTCCGAATTTCGGTAGAGCCGGCAGGGGTATGAAGCTTGCAGATGGTCTTACTCTGGCTATCGAACCGATGATTAACATCGGTGGATACAGAGTCAATACACTGCAGGATAACTGGACCGTCGTTACCGCTGATGGCAGCCTCTCAGCTCATGCTGAGCACTCTATTGTTGTATGCGGTTCCGAACCGCTGATATTGACGGCATGATGATAATTACCAATGATATGCGTTCTGTTACAATTAGAGAGGATTAACAGTGGCTAAGAATGTTCCCAGAGATGGAACCGTAGTTGATACGCTACCGAATTATCAGTGCCGTGTTGAACTGGATGGAATGAATGGACATGTGGCACTCTGCTACATATCAGGTAAAATGCGAATGAACAATATACGGATTCTGGTGGGTGACAGGGTAACGGTTGAACTCTCCCCATACGACCTGAACCGTGGCCGTATTACTTACAGGTATAAGTGAGGATCGAACAATGAAGGTACGCAGCTCAGTTAAAAAGATCTGTGAATACTGCAGAATTATACGAAGACGCGGTAAGGTTCTTGTAATCTGTTCGCGCAACCCAAAGCACAAACAGAGACAGGGATAAATAGAGATCAAGGCAATTACGGAGGTAATCAGTGGCAAGAATCGCAGGAATTGATCTTCCACCTAGAAAGCATATTCTATATGCACTGCCATATATTTATGGAATAGGTCTGGCTTCCTCAAGAGATATTCTTGAGAAGGCGGGAATAGATTTTAATGTGAAAACAGACGATCTAACGGAAACAGAAGTAGCCGCTCTCAGAAAAGTCATCGATGCTGACTATAAGGTTGAAGGTGCATTGAGAGCGGAAGTAAATATGAACAAAAAAAGGCTGATGGATATCCGGTGCTACCGCGGGCTTCGGCATCGCAGAGGACTTCCGGTCCGAGGCCAGAGGACCCGCACTAATGCCCGTACCGCTAAAGGACCAAAATTCGGGCGTAAGAAACGTTAGGAGGCGGTTGTGCCAAAAGGAGCTAAGGTTAAGGGCAGTAAGAAAGCCACTAAAAAGAAGTCATTGAAAGTAACGGATGTTCATGGCATAGCTCATGTGAAATCCTCCTTCAATAACACCATGATAACAGTAACTGATAGAAACGGTAATGTTATTACCTGGGCAAGCGGAGGAACCACCGGAGTTAAAGGAACAAGAAAAGGAACCGCGTTCGCCTCCGGGCAGGCAGCGGTTCAGGCGGCTGAGAAGGCAATGGAAGCGGGATTGAAGAAAGTCGAAATCTGGGTCAGAGGACCCGGGTCAGGACGTGAAGCCGCAGTGAGAGCTCTCCAGTCAACCAATCTTGAGGTAACAGCAATTAAGGACCAAACCAGAATACCGCATAACGGATGTCGTCCATCGAAGCGCCGACGCGGCTAGTTTGAATTTATAGTCCTCTAGGGGCTTAACACACCCGGGTGATAACCCGGGAGGAGGATCAGATGTTATATAAGAGTCTATATCTTCCGGATATGATCAAATGGGAGGAAGATTCTCTCTCCGATAAATTCGGCAGGCTTGAGATCACCCCACTGGAAAGAGGTTTCGGACGGACACTGGGTAATGCCCTCAGAAGAGTGCTCCTCTCTTTACTTGAGGGTTTTGCGCCTGTCTCTCTTTCAATTGAAGGAGCTGAACATCAGTTTTCCACGATTCCCGGCGTTATTCAGGATGTTACCGAACTGGTTCTCAACGTAAAATCTCTGATTATCAATCTCCAGGGAGAGAATAAGGGTGTCATCAGGCTGAACGTTGCTGGAAAAGGAGAATACACAGCGAAAGATTTTACAGCAGACAAGCATGTGAAAATTGTCAACCTGGATCAGGAAATTGCGCAGCTGGACGATACAGGAAAGCTATCCATGGAGATAACTGTTGAGAAAGGGAAAGGCTATATCCCTGCCGATGAGTGGAGTATTCACGGAAAGGAAGAGAAGGCCGGAATTGTTCTTCTGGATTCATGGTTCTGCCCTGTCAGAAAGGTCAACTTCCAGGTGAAGAGCGCCAGGGTCGGAGACAGAACCGATTATGACCATCTTATCATGGATATATCAACCGATGGAAGCATCGACCCCAAGGAAGCAGTAAATGAAGCCTGCGCAATAATTATTGAGCATCTTCAGATGATACCAGCCGGTCTGGAACCGGAAGAGAAACCGGATCATATTAGTGAGGAAAAGGATAGCAAGAACGATTTTCTGTCCTTTGCAGTTGATGATACTGACATTCCTACCAGGATCGCCAATGTGCTGAAATCGGCAGGAATTCAGACTGTAAGCGATCTGATTGAAACCAAGAGTGCGGATATTCTGAAGATCGGCGGGTTCGGACCCTCTTCGCTGGATACCGTAAACGAGGTTCTCAAGAAGCAGAATTTAGCAATAGACGACTGATAACCAGTCGCCGGGAGAACTGACATGCGTCACAGAAAAAAAATCGCCAAGCTGGGAAGGAAACCCGAAGCCAGAAGAAGAATGCTTCGTAATCTGGTTACCTCTCTGATAATGGAGGAGAGAATCACAACCAGCCAGGCACGTGCAAAAGCCGCGAGAAGTGCTGTGGAGAAGATAATAACAAAGGGCAGAGTAGATTCAGTCCATGCGAGAAGACAGGTAGCGAAATACGTTTACGGCAGCAAAGTGGTTCAGAAGGTCTTCAATGAGCTGGGACCGCGCTACGCAGACCGTAATGGTGGATACACACGTATTCTCAAGCTTGGCCCGAGAAGGGGTGATGCTGCTGAAGCATGCATTCTTGAATTTGTTGATTCGCCTGTTGAATTTTCTTCAGACAGCAAGTAGCGTTTGCGGCTTAGCTTGAAAAAAATAGCCGTTCTGACCAGCGGGGGTGATGCCCCCGGGATGAACGCCTGCATAAGGGCCACGGTAAGAAGAGCTCTTAACCGTGGCCTTTCCATATCCGGCATCAGAAAAGGGTACGAAGGCCTGATAGACAACGATTTTGTTGAATTGAAATCTTCAGATGTCAGCAATATCATTCAGCGCGGAGGAACGATACTGCATACCGCGAGAAGCGAGAGATTCTTTACACTAGAAGGCCGCGGCAGAGCTGCAGCGAATTTAGAAGAACACGAAGTAGAAGGTCTTGTAGTAATAGGCGGAGACGGCAGCTTCAGAGGAGCGGATGCCCTTGCAACCGAATATTCGATACCTGTTGTTGGTGTACCGGCAACCATCGATAACGATCTGTGGGGTACCGACCTGACCATCGGGTTCGACACAGCTGTGAATACCGCTCTCGATGCGATAGACAAGGTGAGGGATACCGCTGCTGCCCACGACAGGCTCTTCATAGTTGAGGTCATGGGAAGATCCGCGGGATTCATAGCCCTTGAGGTCGGTGTGGGAGCTGGCGCTGAAGCCGTTCTGATTCCTGAAACCCCGACCGATCTTGAAAAGGTCTGCGCAAAAGTCAAGGATAGAGTGTCCAGAGGAAGGACATCGAATATCCTTGTTGTGGCAGAGGGTGACGAAGCGGGGAACGCTTTTGAGATCGCACGGAAGATCGAGGATATGTCAGGTCTTAAAAGCAGGATCACCGTCCTTGGGCATGTACAGCGTGGAGGATCACCAACGACAACCGATCGGGTTCTGGCTTCCAAACTGGGCTGGGCAGCGGTCGATGCGCTTCTGGACGGAGCATCGCCCTGTATGATCGGTGAGATCAGCAGCTCCATAACACACATACCGCTGAGGGATTCCTGGACAAAGCGCAAGCAGCTCGATCCCCTGCTCATAACCCTTTCTGAAAACCTTTAGAACTTTAGCGGGGCCGAACTTTAGCGGGGCCGGACCTAACATCTAAACATTTTGTCTTGATAACAGCGGTAATGAATGTTTAAATGTTAGGTCCGGCCCCTATTCAGTTCAGTTTTACGCACCTCTGGACGGAACGTACTCCGCTGGTGTTGAGGACCAGAAGATAACACCCGTCGGCAAGTGAGGGATCCGGATTCCAGATGGCTGTGTGTCTGCCAGAATCGAATGAGCCATCGGCAATACTATGGATAAGTCTTCCTGAGATATCGTAGACATCGAGACAGGCCACACAGGATTCAGACAATTCGAACTCCAGCGTCATTGAATCCCGGAAAGGATTTGGAAAGGCCCGAAGGACAGGTAAATCCTCATGCAGGATACTCTCCTCGATTCCCACCCAGTAACCCACTCCTCCCCCGCCGTAGGCACCCATGTCGTTGTGAAGCCCTCCCAGGGCGGGCCAGAGAGCATACCCGGGATTACCCGGATCCTCCGGATCGTTATAGAAGGCATCCGGATTACCGGCATCAATGCATGGAGAGCTGTCCGGGACAAGGTGGTACTCTGACAGGGGGCCCGGGATGAAGCACGGAGTGTCGTTGATATTACCGATCCCTAGGTGTCCATCCTGGATATCGCTCCAGGTGATGTTGAACGAACCGGAAAACTGTTCAGGTCCATTGCCCCAGATTATGCAATTTACGATATCCATCTGAGAGCCGTCTCCCCAGAACGCATGCACTTCGTTGTCGGCAACGGTGTTGTTGATGAAAAGAGTCTGGCTTCCGTAAGCATGAATCGTTCCCCTGGGGGTGAAGTATGTGTTCGGATTGCCGACGATCAGATTATTTGAGATCACTGAGCTGTCGGCACTCAAGTAGAAAGCAGAACCGTTTTCGGCATCGTTCAGCGTTATGATGTTTCCATGTATACTGGCGGAAGACTCGAATGAATAGATTGCTCCTCCATACCCGGTAGGCCCGGAGAAAGCGAAGTTATCGACTATGGTGTTTCCGAGAATCACAGGAGACGAATTCTGTATGCAGATCGCTCCGCCATGATTGTATCCCCAGCACCCTGTGATGATGCAATCTGTTATGAAAGGAGCACTTCCACTATCGACGAGTATGCCTCCGCCAGGCCACCCGAGTCCATTCGCAACAGTGAAGCCGTTGAGCACCGTTCCGGGACCTTCCCCCGAATTGATGGTAACAGGTCTACCGGCACCATTACCATCGATAATGGTGTATTCAGCCCCACTCACACTCGTGAGTACGATTTCCTTGCCGAGGAAATCAAGAAACTCCGGGTATGTGCCTGGAGAAACCAGGACAGTGTCACCGGGAGATGCAGCATCTATCGCCTGCTGAATCGTCGGATAGTCGCCGGGAACAGTGTATATAACTGCCAGTGAGACAGCAGGGGAAAGATACACTGTCATGACCAGTAGAAGAAAGAAAAACATTTTCATCTTTCACCTTCCATCTTCGGTTAACGGGGTCAGGTATATTATAACCCAATCATCTATTTCCTGTCTTCAACCAGCTTCTTAAACGATCTATCCCAGGTCTTTTCCGCTTCGGGAGAGAACATGCACCCCGTGAATTCTCCCAGTCTTCTGTGATATGCGATACACTCCCTGCAGTTTCCATGTCTCGGGCACCCGGGATACGTGCATGGGCAGGTTTCATTTCTGTCGGTCACTGTGTTTCACCCCTTTGATTCAGTAATTTCATTATGCTAATAACTTCTGAATACTGAGCATATCCGATGTATACAGTTATTATTGAAAGAGGACAATGACATGATTGAGGCGGTGATATTCGATCTGGACGGGACGCTTCTCTATACGCTGGAGGACATCTGCGATGTAGTGAACAGTGTTCTTCAATCAAACGAAATGCCCGGTAAATCCATAGATGATGTGAAGCATGCTGTAGGACGTGGGATTGAAGAGCTTGTCCGGGAGGTTATCCCCGCAGGCAGAGTGACGGATGAATCCGTGGAGAAACTTTCGGATCAGATAAGAAAGCTCTACCTTGAGCAGGGGTCTGTTAAGACCCGGCCCTATCCGGGTATAACTGAACTGCTGGAAAGACTCCACACAGAGTGTGTACCGATGGCAGTTCTCACAAACAAGCATCAGCTCTCCGCGGAAAAACAGGTTGAGAAGTACTTCGGCGGGGTCAGCTTCGCTGCTGTCAGCGGTGACAGGGAGGATTATCCGCTGAAACCTTCGCCCATAGCGGTCATACCGGTACTTGAGAAGCTTGGAGTCCTGGCAGGAAATACTCTGATGGTCGGTGACAGTGATGTGGATATGATTACAGCTGTCAACACCGGAATGATCCCAGTGGGGGTTTCATGGGGATTCAGGGATACATCTCTGCTGCTGGATCACGGTGCTGAATATATTGTTGAGAGTCCTATGGAAATAATCAACATTTTAGGGCCAGGCATTTTAAAGCCTGACCCCAAATGCTAAGAATGTTACGTTTCAAGGTCCGGCACCAAATGTTGCTCTACAGTCCGATGTAGGTTCCAAGCTTGAAGAATGGACCAGAGAAATCCAGTTTGTAATCGTCCGCTTCTTCATCACTGATTTTAACGCTGTTCATTCTGTATCCGCCCTCAAGACCGAACATGAGCGGCAGACATCCCAGTTTGAAAGTTGACTCCTGATCCAGCCTGACAGAAGCCACAAAACCGAGCCCGCTTCCGGTCCCTGAAGTTGCCGTATTCGGAGAATCAAGCTTTCTTGAGGCAAATGTATATACCGGACCTGCTCCTGCAGATATCGACAATCCAGGTGTTCTGGTAAGAACATAGTACGCTTGAGCTTCCAGATTAATTGCCTGGTCGTTCAGTTCGATTACATCGTCCTCACCGCCCCCGGAAAACAGACCAAGAGTAAAAATAATCAGAAAGAGATTCTGCATAGCATCATAGCCCTCAGAATAACCGCCGCTGAAATTCGTGCCGCCGAAACTCCCTCTGATCCTGAACTTTTCGCTTAAGTCTCCGAGAACCTCAACGGACCCTCCCCAGGATACACTGCCGAGTTCAAAATCCAGTCCCGCTGCCGTATTCATGTCAGCGAAATCCTTTTCAGTCTGCATTGACGGGAAGGAACCTATGAATGTGAAACCAATCCTGAATCCGGGAGAAAACGAATCGTTACCGCCATCGTACGGTTGTCCGATTGTGCATAGAAGCAGCATTAGAAGCGTCATTTGTACACCTCATACATCTGTGTCTCGATTACATCGTCATCGAGTATGATCCTTATGTAATAAAGCCCGTCAGGAACCCGCAAAGCGCTGGAGTCCAGAAGATCCCATGATGATGAATGGCTTCCGGCAGGCTGCGTGCTATCCGCCTGAAGAGTTCGGATGTTGTTCATGTAGCAGTTCAAAACGAACAGATCAACTACACCTTCATTTGGAAGATCGTATGTAAAAGTGAATTCCTCAGTTACCTGCTCGAACGGGTAGGTGCTGTCATTGCAGCCTGCGGACATCAGCAGAATAGCAGGCAGTAGAAACAGTAGAATTTTCCCCATTATTTCCCCTCATGTTAAGTACATTTCATTGACACCTGACTATAATATGCACAGAGGATGGTATTTTATGCAATCTTGTGTACATTGGCTGCGAAGCAATCTGAGTAATCTTCCTGACATCAGCGATGAAGAGCTGAATGCAGCCGGAGAAACGCCTTCGGAAGATATTTACGAAAGGCTGGATAAGGTTACTTCGCTGGTCGTTCATCATTCGGCAACTGCAACAGGAAATGCAAGGGTTTTCAGGGCTCTGCACAGGGCTGTCAACGGCTGGGATGATATAGGGTACCATTTTGTAATAGGTAACGGCACGCTCTCCGCGGATGGGGAGATAGAGCCCGGAAGACCCGTCTGGGCGGTGGGAGCTCACGCCAGAGAGCATAACAGTGATTCCATCGGTATCTGTCTGGTCGGGAATTTCTGTCAAACATCGCCAACCCGGAAACAGATGGCCTCATTGATGGATCTGCTGACAGAACTGATGGAGGATTTCTCTCTCACCCGGTCAGAGATCTTGCTTCACAGGGATGTGCCCGGCTGCAGGACAGAGTGCCCCGGTGATAACCTTACAGTAAAGGAAATTATCGACGCACTATTTTAAAGTTCCTGCACCGTCTCAGGGCTTGCCAGTCAGCCTTCTGTTTTGTATATCTGCGTACTCTGGAAAGGATTCACTGAATATGATTGCTATTTTAACTATTGTACATTTTGTTATCTGCATTCTACTTGTTGCTGTCGTGCTGCTGCAGAAATCCAAAGGAGACGGTCTTTCCGGCGCTTTTGGCGGCGGTGGTGCTCTGACGGCTTCATTTGGAAACCGCGGTGCTGCAACCATGTTGTCAAAGGCAACATCGGTTTTTGCTGTGCTGTTTATGGCCACCTCATTTCTTCTGGCGATATTCTAGTATCTTAAAATCAGTGCCGGGGTGGTGGAATTGGCAGACACGCTAGGTTAAGGACCTAGTGGGCAATAGCCTGTACGGG
>QNDS01000092.1 GCA_003644925.1 Candidatus Fermentibacterota bacterium | reverse complement strand
ATCACGGATGAAATCGACTTCATTATCCTCAAGCACTCCGTGAATACTGAATGTGAAACCGCTGTAAATCAGCTTTTCCGGATTTGTCAATTAATCCCTTTCTTCCGGTACAGTAATTTCACAGTTAATAAATCATAATCCATGAAATGTAAATACTCTGCCGGGTGTGAACAAGCTGCAATTAGTTATATTGTATTATACAAAACCATTGGAGGTACTATGGGCACACTTGTATTTCTGGTTCTCAGGCTGATCTTCGGATACAACTGCGAAGGAGACGGTCAGACACTTGCAACTCTTATCTCTCTTGATACTATTGCAATTGTACTGTTCCTCAAACTGAAGAACAAAGCCTGACTGCAACCCCTAAACTGGTACTCCTTATTATGTTCTGTATCCACTGATCTGGATAAACTTTCTCGTAATTCCTATGGTCTTTCAGTCAGTCAGCGGGGTTTTACGCCTATCTCCAGCACAACCATTTGAATACTGACAACGATAGGAGTGTTGAATGAAATTCAGCTGTTTAGTAACAATACTGGTGTTTGCGATTCTTTGTGCAACAGCTAATGCGGAGCCATGGTCTGTTGATCTTGAAGAATCAGTTCAATCACTTCCATGGGTCTTCACAGCAGATGTGATCGAAGTAACCGACTCCGGAGTGACCGCAGTCATCTCAGAAACATTCAGGGGTGAACATCAGTCTGGAGACACCCTGAGAATACCCTACTGGAAAATGGGATCCTGGATGTCCGAGATAATCTCTGAAGGTGACGAGTATCTTCTCCTGCCGGACGTTGCAGGTGGCCTGCAGATCATCGGCACTCCCGGAGATGGATTCTGGCTTCTCCGAGGCTACTATGATTTCAACGCCTTTATCACTGAACCAGGGGTATTGAACATGGAGGAACTGCTTCTTCTATGTTCAGGAGATTCACTTCCGGATAGATGTGTCGAGATGGAGATAAGGTTTGCCGGCGGGAGTGAGTTTCTTGAAGTTGTTTTCAGGGAATCGGACGATATATGGCATTCCCGCTCACACTTCGCATGCATGGACAATCTCATTCTGGATAAGCGAGCTCTGACAATGGGGGGATGGGATACTTATCCGCAGGAACCGGAAGTGTTCATGAGGGTTTCAACCTCGGGTGGAGGATTGGTGTTTTTTCATGGAAAAATGGGTTCCTGCAGTGATGGAATGTATACATGTAATGTCTATCCCACCGGTCTTTTGATCCTTGATTCCTCCTCCCTTGCTAAGTACATAACCCGGGATCAGATGCCGGAAACAATCAGAATAGGCATAGAGTTATCCGGTGCTGAACCAGCTGAACTCGGTCTGGCTGACGAACCCTTCTTCGCTTTAGGTGAGAGCGGAGCGCTTCAGCTTTCCGGTGCAGATGGAATGTTCAACATACCAATCATTTATATAACTGATTACGATTCCAGGCCTGTTGCGGGTTTTGACTCCCCTGCGAGCAATGACAATCCACTGTATTTCAGGTTCGAGAATCTGCCGGACGGCCCCAGTGGACATCTGGCAACCGATATCATAGACGCTCTGGCAAAGGGAACCGTCACTGGAAGTGTAGGAATTGATCCAGAACATGGATCAGCAAGGTTTTCACTATTTATCATCAGGGAAGAGTAACTCGGAATAAAGAACCGCCCTCAGATGTATAACAGCTGAAGGAGGTTCTGAAATGAGAAGAAAGAATAATTCAAAAGCGGGATCCATGGACATCGGAATCCTATGGGGATTTGTACTTCTGGTTCTTGCGTTCGAGGCTATCCCCGGATCATCAGTCGGAAGGCTGGCATCGAGAACGGCAACCGATGAAATGCAGGGATTCGATCCGGGAGCGCTTTACGAGATTCCCCCCGATATGCCGGAGGACGACCCGATCGATGTAGAGGATATCATACTGAACGCAATCCCGGACGTAGTAGAGCCGATCCTAATTATCAGTACAGATATCGATACTGCCGGTCTGGGTCACGCAATCACGGTAAACACTAACGTTCTTATACCGAGTGGGGATCCGGAAGATTTCATCCCTGAACCGGGAACTTTCATCCCGCACAGCGTTCATCCTGTATGTACTTACAGACCGGTTCCGGAGTATCCCGCCATGGCCAGTCAGGCCGGTGTCGAAGGAAGAGTGATCCTTCAGGTATTCATATCCTCCGAAGGCGTTCCGGTGGAGGCGGTTATTACAGCAAGCTCCGGGCTTGGGAGCATGGACAACGCTGCCCTTTCCTCTGTAATGGAGAGCAGCTGGTCACCCGCAAAAAGGGCTGACGGAGTGCCGGTTGGAGTCTGGACTTCAGTGGTGTACGACTTCGTGCTTGAATAGTTGTCTGTCAGTCTGAAACCAGTGATTCAAAGGTTTTTCTCAGGGAGACCAGGTACTCTGTAAAAGTATCGGACAGACGTGACCTTGGATCCGGAAGATCTATAGTCTCCCTTCGCACAATTCTTCCGGGCCGGTGCCCGAGAACTATAACTTCCCCGGCCAGATAAACCGCTTCTTCAATGTTATGCGTAACAAAGAGAACCGTGGTGGATGAGCTCTTCAGGAGTTCCCGGAGGTTTTCCTGCAATTCCTGGCTGGTCCTCATATCCAGTGAACTGAAGGGTTCATCCATAAGGAGAAGGTCGGGTTCCATAACAAGTGACCGCGCAAGTGCAGCCCGCTGCTGCATGCCTCCGGACAGCTGGTGGGGATATGAGGAAGCAAAGGATGAAAGCCCCATCATATCGAGCATCGATTCAACCTTCTTCCGGCGCGTATCCTGCACGATCTTTTTCGCTTTGAGAGGAAACTCCAGATTGGCGAAAATGCTCATCCAGGGAAATAGCGCACCCTGCTGAAAGACGTAACCTATTACCGGTTCTCCGCCGTCGTGAGGTGCCTGAACAATGACCTCACCGGTATCCGGTTTTTCCAGCCCGGCAATTGTACGGAGCAGGGTTGTTTTGCCGCATCCTGTCGGACCGAGGAAACAAAGAAACTCGCCTGCTTCCACCTCAAAGCTAACAGGACCCAGGGCATGCACATCTCCCGCAGATTCCCTGTAGGTTTTCGACAGATTGGTCACCTTCAAAGCCGTCATATCATCTTTCTTTGCTTCTTAGAACAAGAGATTTTTCTCCAAGGGATTCAAGACCCTTGGAAAACAGAGCACCGATAAACGCTACAATCACAATGCTTGCCAGCATGATGTCGTACCTGGACAGCTGGTAGGAGTACCTTATCAGGTATCCTATTCCCGAATTAGTTCCCGGAAGCATTTCTGCCGCGATAATAACCATCCAGCATCTTCCTATACCCAGCTTCAGCCCGTGAAAGATATCCGGAAGAGCTGAGGGTATGATAACATGCCTGAACGAGAACAGTCTGTTTGCTCCGAGGATACCGGCAGCTTCCAGATGCATTTTCCGAACACTTCGAACCCCCTGGATTGTACCGAGTATTATCGGAAATACACCCCCCCAGAAGAGAATGAATATCATCCCGAGCTGCATCTCATTAAGAAGGTTCTTCTGATACCTCAGGTATTCAAGACCGAAGAGCTGCGAAAAAGTTTTTGCCTTGAAGATTATTATCGAAAGGGGAAGAAGGGCAATGGCGGAGAGGGGTCTTGCCATTTCCACCATCAGAGACAGGAATTTCCTTGCATGATAGGATGCACCCATCAGAAGCCCGACAGGGATCCCGATAAGCGCGGCAAGAGAGAATCCCAGAGCGACCCTCACCAGGCTCACCAGAGTACTCCAGGCCATCGATCCTGTGGATATCTGATCCTGAAATGGATTGAAGAGTATCGAGGTAACTTCCTCCGGAGAGGGCAGAAGGGTATCCCTCCCGCCCCCTGTAACTGCAAACCACCAGACAATAAGCAGGCATGGTACGGCAAGACCGGGAAGGTATTTCCAGATCCTGCGCAGTATTCGTCCTACAGTTTTTTTCGAAGAGATATAATTTACCTCAGGTCATCAGGCATCAGTGAAAAATCGTAAAGGAAGCATGCGTTATTCTCATCATCCTTCTCCGAAAGAGGACCGGTGAATGCTCCGAGATCTCTCATATTATCAAGTATAGCAACCATATTCTCGAGCCAGTCCACCGAAACCTGCATGTCGTAACCGCTGGTTGCCATCGATATTACTTCAACCTCAACAGGATTCCCTATCCACGCAGCAGCGGCTTCAGCTGCATCTGCAGGATTATTGTTGATATAGTCAGTGGCTACGGCAAAGAGACGCAGAGCCGCGGCAATATCCTCCGGTTTTTCAACAATTGCTGTCCCGGTTGCTGCAATAGCACAGCATGGATGGTTTGTGAAATTTCCCGGTGGAAGGTCAGACAACTCAGCGACGCATTTGCCAATATCGTTATGCTCGGCAAGTGCACATGCGGGATTGTTGGAAACGTACCCGTGAATAGTTCCATTCTGAAGAGCGGGATTAAGGTTAGGCTGTCCCTGAGCATTGAAAAGCAGTATCTGAGAACCGGGCTCAGGATTACCCTGCATACTCCATTCAATTCCCTCTGCAGTAATAGCAGATTCAAAAATAAGCAGTGCAACAGCCTTGGGGCTCTTGAATCCTATAATAAGCGGTTCATCACTGTTCCGTGCCCATTCGATGAAACTGCTCCAGTCGGTAACTTCAGTATTATCATCGGCTACAACAAGCATATCACCCCTGCTGTGAAGCGGGCTGATGATCTGTACTCCGCTTCCCTGATCGGCGCTGGCTGCAAACGGGATGACTCCCCCGAAACCGATATCGAACAATCCTGCGACCATATTGTTCGGAACATTGATTGCGCCCTGTGACTGTACGAATTGTATTTCCAGAATTTTCACGTCATTTTCAACAAGCGCATAGTAGCTTTCGCCCAGCGGCTCAAGATAAATGCCGTAAAGCTCTTTCATCTCCTCGCCTCTAAGCGCTGAGATGAATACAGCCGAATGATGATCATGGTTGCAATGTCCTACCTGCAGGAGGGGCACTTCGACCGTCAGGTCAACTACCACATCCGTAACAGTCTCATCAGGCTGATTCTGTTCAGCCTCGGAACCGCAACCGGTAAAGATAAAGATTGATGATAGAACAAGGATCACTACAGCAGACTTGAATAGTCTTTTCAAAGCTATCTCCTTTGGTGGGGTTATTCACTACATCCTGCAGCCGTGCACTTAAATCACATGGTTTTCTCCTTACTTATGTTTGTTCTTTTTGGAATTAAGTTGAATAACGTAATTTGCATAAACATCTAATACAGGTCAATATCGCAATAATCGGGAAAATCAACCATATTGTACTAAACGTTGTTTACGCATTGTTCTTTCCTTGCGTTAACTCTGATTACCTATCTGCTCACTGTATACACACTATCGCCTGTTCACATCTATATCAGTATTTGACATAATTTCTATGATATGTGGTGATTATTTGCGCTGTTTATTAATATCTGCTTTCCTGCAGATAAATCAGAGTGCATCGTATTCTGTTAACTGCTTGATATGACCCTGAACATCCGCACACTATTCATTTCCCCATAACCAGAGAATAACACTGTCAGAGGTCTATTCAGGAAGTGCGTTAACTACCGTATTATCCCACCCTGCGGGTATTCTGCATCTCTTCACCTTTTGTGGTATATTCTAAATTCAGCCCGATACTTTCGAAGGAGGCTATTTGAAAGCGAACGATTATCTCCTGCTTCTCGATGCGGATGATACGCTATGGGAGAGTGCACTCTTCTTCGAAAGGACGGAGCATGATTTCCTCAGCCTGATGAGCGCTCTTGGCCTGCCCGAGGATGAAGTACGTAGAACAGTCCACAGGAAAGATGTGGAAAGACTATCAATAACAGGCTATGGCGCAAGACCTTATATGGATACACTACGCACGATCATGCAAGATCTTGCACCTCAGGCACCATCATGGGCACTGACAGCTATGGACAACATCCAGATGAATCTTCTCGGTCATCCTGTAATTCTTCTACCCGGAGTGATCAGCGCGTTGAGGGAAATGAAAAATCTTCAGATAAATACAATTGTATACACGATGGGCGAGAAGGATCATCAGACAGACAAGTTCGTCAGATCAGGATTGGACGGCTACGTTGACGAACTTCGTATCGTACCTGTTAAGAATGTTAACGCACTACGTGATGTTCTTGTGTACGCTCATGTTGAGCCCGAAAACTGTATGATCGTCGGCAACAGTCCCCGGTCTGACATAAATCCCGCTCTTTCTCTCGGCGCGGTTGCCGTACATGTAGCACGAGACCGGACATGGGCTGCCGAAAGGGAAGATTTTACCGACCCCGGCATGGTTATTACAATTGAAAGGTTCGATGAACTGCCGGACGTGCTGGGCAGCTTTCTGAACGCTGATAATTCACAAATTAAAAAGAATTCAATTAATTCCGACTGGAGGCTTCATTCATGAACCTGCGAGACGCATTTGATTCGAAGCTTATTACTTATTCTCTGGATATTTCAGAGAAGAAGGAAGTACTCAGAAAAATCGCTGATATGGCCACTGACGGTGGCAGGCTCAGTGATACGACTTCTGATGACATCTACCATTCATTATCTGAAAGGGAATCCATGGGATCAACCGGATTTGGACATGGAGTTGCCATTCCGCACTGCAGGATCCCGAATCTGGACCATTTCCTCGTTGGACTGCTCATTTCTGAGAGAGGTGTCGATTTCGATTCAATCGACGGTGAGGATGCACAGTTATTTCCTTTTATTATCGGTCCGGAATCCAAGCCGAAAGAATACCTGAAGCTGTTGTCAGCAATTTCCCAGATTCTCAGAAACAGCAACTTCAGAGAGGAACTGCTGTCATTACGCTCTCCCGAAGAGATAGCGAACCTCATTAAAGCTCGTTCGCTGCCGGAAGATGGAACTCCCCCGAAACGGCCCGGAATGAAGATGCTGCATGTTTTTATTCAGGATGAGGATTTGTTCGATGATCTGCTGCAGGTTTTTGCAGGTTCAGAGTCCACATCGGCAATGATCCTGGAAACTCATGAATCAACGGACTACATGAGGAAAATTCCCCTTTTCGCAGGATTCTGGAATGCGGACCTTCGGCACTTCAACAGGATGATAGTAGCGGTTGTAAGAGATGAACTGGTTAGCTCTACTATAAGAAACATAGAATACATTTGTGGTAAGATCTCCGAGAGAGATGACATAATGATAACTGTCACTGATCTTCACAATGTACTCGGTTCTCTGGACTTCTAGGTCGTGCTGTTTTGACTGATATTCCTGTAATAGCCGTTCTCGGTATCTCCATAATAGTTGCCATCTATTCTGGTAAGATCGCTCGAAAAGCGGGTCTCCCCTCTCTTATCGGTTACATGATCCTCGGTACGATCATGGGTACTTCCGTTCTTTCGCTTATCACTGAGAATTCACTTAATCACCTGCAGTTCATTACAGACATCGCACTTGGTTTTGTAGCTTTCACAATTGGTTCGGAATTGAATCTCAGAACACTCAGAAAGCTTGGAAAGGGAATTGTATTAATAATACTGGCAGAATCTTTAGCTGCATTTTTCCTGGTTGCATTTGCTGTTTATCTATTAACCAGCGACCTGCCAATGGCTCTCATATTCGGAGCGTTAGCACCGGCAAGCGCGCCTGCTGGGACTGTGGCAGTTATCCAGGAATACAAGGCTCGGGGTACTTTAACCAAAGCTCTGTATGCGGTTGTAGGTTTTGATGATGGTCTTGCAGTAATTATTTTCGGTTTCTCTGCCGCTCTTGCGGTAAAATTGCTTAGAGCGGAGTCCTCTGAAGCTTCAGTTGGGTTGATATCCAGCATCATGGAACCGATAAAGGAGCTGGGATTCAGCCTGGGTATAGGTACTATTTTAGGATTTTTCTTCTCAGCTCTTGCTCGAAAACTCAGGCCTTTATCGGAGCTTCCGGCGTTGACATTCGGTTTCATTTCTCTGGCAATAGGTCTGTGCATCTGGCTCAATCTTTCCTTGATCCTCACCAATCTTATGGTTGGATTCGTACTTGCAAACACAACGCCAATTAGATCTTCAAGAAAGATCGTGGGTCAGCTCAGGGATTACATGCCTCTGCTCTTCATACTCTTCTTCTTCCTGGCCGGGGCGCATCTTAATATCTCAGCTCTCCCCGCTCTGGGACTTCTGGGAATAGTTTACATGATAGCAAGGGTTGCAGGATTGATGGGAGGAGCCTGGCTGGGAGCAGTAATGGGCAAATCTGAAACAAAGATAAGGAAGTATCTGGGATTAGGTATCCTTTCACAGGCCGGTGTTGCAATCGGTCTATCATTGATGGTCCGCCAGATGTTTTCTGAGATAGGTTCGCCTCACGCTCTTGAGATAGGAGCGACTGTCATAACAACGATTACTGCAACCAGCATCATATTCGAGATCATTGGACCTATCTGTGCTAAATTCGCTCTTACCAGAGCGGGTGAAATCCCCAAACAGAATGACTTAAGAGTTTAGGCTATGGATTTTCAACTGACTACTCTTCTTCTGGTTGGCATAGCTGTCTCTTTCGGTCTATACACCGGGAAAGCGGTTAGAAGAATAGGGCTACCATCGCTGATAGGATATATGATTCTCGGGACACTCATGGGGGCTTCGGTCCTGAAGATTTTTCCCATGGAAACGGTTCATGGGCTTTCCTTTATTACCGATATAGCCCTTGGTTTTGTTGCGTTCAGCATTGGCCTTGAATTAAGCCTTCATACGCTGTCAAAACTCGGTAAGAGTATCGGGCTTATAATCATATTTGAATCACTTATGGCCCTTATTCTGGTTACTGCAGGAGTTTTTGCATTAACTGGAGATCTACCGTTATCCCTTGTATTCGGTTCTCTGGCCCCGGCAACTGCACCTGCGGGAACCATTGCTGTAATACAGGAGTGCAAAGCTAAAGGTAATCTCACTAAAGCCCTTTACGCTGTTGCAGGTTTCGATGATGGTGTGGCAATTGTACTGTTCGGATTTGCGATGGCAGCTGCTAAGGTGCTTCTGCTATCCGAATCATCGGGATTCTCACCTGGTTTCAGCCTGGCTGGCACTATTGGAAAACCTCTATTTGAAATCATCATCAGCCTGGTGTTAGGATGTGTTCTAGGGCTGGTTTTCACATGGCTGATCAAACGGCTTCGATCTCGAGACGAGATTCCGGCTCTGACCTTTGGATTAATAGCGATAGGTACCGGGCTGGCTGCACAGTTCCATCTTTCTCTGATTCTTGTTAATATGTCAATCGGTTTCATTGTTATCAATAAGACTCCCATTGGAATGGGTCGGACCATTTCAGGGCCCTTAAGACCTCTGATGCCGATTCTATTTATCCTTTTCTTCTTCCTGGCCGGTGCACATCTTGATCTTTCATTGCTGCCGCAGATTGGAACTATCGGGGTCGTTTATATACTGGCCAGGTCAGCAGGCAAGATAACAGGAGCTCGGCTGGGAGCTGTCATAGGCGGAGCAGATCAGAATATCAAGAATTACCTTGGTCCCGGACTCCTGTCACAGGCGGGAGTCGCCATAGGACTGTCATTAATTGTCTTTCAGGAATTCCAAGACATGCCGGGCACTCACGCGGTCACAATAGGCCGTTCTGCGGTTACAACTATAGCAGCAACATGCATATTCTTTGAAATAGTCGGTCCTATACTGACAAAATACGTCCTGAAGAAAGCTGGAGAAATCCCAGTTGATACGAAACCCTAATCTATGCGGGATAATCCCAACCTACAAGCCTGAAATCGGTTTAATTGTCATTAGTAGGCTTATTCAACGCAGAAAGTTCGAATCCCGTTAGGGGTACCAAGGCTTCGATAGATCTGCAATTCTGCACTCCCCAATTTGCTAATACTGAGTCCTCTTAGCACTGTTCCCTTTTAGATTCAAAGTTTATTTTCTAAGCACAATGAGTAGAGGATGAATTAACATGCACGTATTTTGTACTTTGATGTTTTCACTGGTTTCGCTATCACCTCTTAATGTGTCTGTTTTCAGATACATAACAGGATTTGGGGCAATAACCGGAGTGGTTGGGCAACGACATGAAACTATTACGGGGGAAAAACATACTACCGTGCTGTGTGGAGCTCAAGTATTGGTAAGCGATTCCAGCAATACTATTGGAACATATTCAGATAATGAAGGTGAATATCTACTTTGGCTACCTCCAGGAGTATATACAATCGAGTTCAAAATGGTCGGCATGGCAGATGACTCTGTCGAGAACGTAGAAGTAACTGGATTACCATGTTTGATAAGCGTTGAGGATGCAAAAAGGTTGGCTACAAGAATTGATGTATTTCTGATTCCTCAAGCACTTGGAGCTTATCACATCCGTGTTGACACACCCCAGGAGTAGTTCACTCTATCACTTCTGAATGCTCTCATCACACGATACCAAAGTTCTAAGAGTGTCCACTACGGGGTACCAAAAGGGACGGAAGTAAATAGAATT
>QNDS01000091.1 GCA_003644925.1 Candidatus Fermentibacterota bacterium | reverse complement strand
AGCTCCCCTGTACCGCTGTAGATGGCAGGGCCCGCAAAATTGGAGTTAACGTAATCTCTGAACAGCCTGTAGAAATCCATACTCCATATAAGCTGACTGTCCGCAGCTTCGCCTGCGGTCTCCCGCGCTGCGGAAGTGTACTGCGGCACGGAGAGATCGTCTGCAAAACCGGCGAAGAAAGCTGTTATCTCATAGATCCGCCGCCATTTATCAAGAAGAAGTTCTCCTTCATACTCAATTTCCGACAGATCCGAAACGATACACAGGGCGCTTGCAGTCATAACGCGGGCATCATCTTCTGCAACGATGTATTCGGCCATCTGTCCGTTGGGTTCTCCTCCGTTCAGGATGAACGTAAGCCTGCCCAGCCACATCATCGCCTTGAAATACCGCTCAAGTCCGGGACTGGCAGTATAGTGTCCCCTCGGAACGTACTGGGAGTAATCTTCCCTGTATCCCATTACAGGGCTGTCATCGAAGCCGAGGTGTTCTTCGATAAGTGCCACTTCGGCGTCAACGGCTTCTGCAATGGATTGATCAGGTACAAAATCCGGATCGAGGAACGCCAGGGGTACGGCAAAGAAAGCGGCATTCAGATTGCAGCCTCTCTCAAAATTGCTTTCGTAAAGATTCCGGCAGACGATCTCGAGATCGCCGTAGAGATAATTTTCTTCGATATCCTGGAGGATCTGGTCGAAGAAGATATGAAGCATGTGAAGAGGAATACCGGCTGAAACGTATACCGGCTGATCCCATGTTTCTATAAGTTCGTACGCTCTGATCGGGTTGTTCGTGACATAGAGAGGTTCATATACAACAAAACCATTTTCCAGCAGCACTTCGGGAATACGGCCGATACCCGATACATTAATGATATCATCGAGGTTGAATACTTCCTCAGGGTTAACCGGCAACTGAAGAGAAGCCATATTCGGAATAACAACTGATTCCACTGATTCGAAGAATCTGTCAGCGAATGTTTCAGCCACGCTTACTTCCGCCGGGAATCGCAATTCTTCTTCATGAATGTCGTTGTTTGAGCCAAGCATTGTTTCTCCTCCGCTGCTGCAGCATGGAATCAGTAGAATAAGAAGAATTACCGGAAAAGTATAAGCGCATTTCATATCGAGTATCCCCTTTCGATTATTTACATCAGATACATATATTGACAATAATCTATTCCATGGCAATGAAATGGTATTATGATGAAAGAGGGTGTTTCATGAAACAGTATTTTGCGATTCTTTTTGCAGCCGCAACTGCTGCTGTTGCAGGTAACGTATATGTATGTGACTATGACTACCAGGCCGATCTGCAGATATTCGTTGTTAATTACGAGTATCAGGCGGACCTCTGTGTCTATTTCGTAGAATACGAATACCAGGCCGATGAAGAAGATGCTCTGTGGTATTTCGTGGATTACGAGTACCAGTCGGATATCGATATCTTCTATGTCGATTACGAGTATCAGGCGGACCTCTGCGTCTATTTTGTAGAGTACGAATACCAGGCCGGCTGGGAAGGCGGAAATAAATGGCAGCAGAGGCTTCATTAGATCAACACTCCCGTAACAGCTTAGTACAGCGTAGATGAACCTTGTTGTTTCGCTGGCGCTTGCAGTAGTTCCCGCTCTGATCATTGTCATATACTTTTACAGGAAGGACAGGGCGAAGCCGGAGCCAAAGGGCATTGTCATCAGAATGTTCCTGCTTGGACTTCTATCAACAGTGCCGGCAATCTTCTTGGAATTGGGTCTGGATGAACTGAGGGGATTCCTCAATCCCTTCTATCGTCTCCTCTATCCAGTGTTCAAGGCATTTATCGTAGCTGGGCTGGTAGAGGAAAGCCTGAAGCTATTTATTGTAATGAAGTTTGTTTTCAGAAAGAAGTGCTTCGATGAAGTTATGGATGGGATTGTATATACCGTGATTGCCGGAATGGGTTTCGCCTGTCTGGAGAATGTTCTGTATGTCCTCGGAAACGGTATAACGGTAGGTATTCTCAGAGCATTCACTTCAATTCCAATGCATGCTTCAGTGTCGGTTATCATGGGCTACTGGATAGGAATGGCGAAATTCAGCGGGAGTAGAGGATCAAGGCGAAAGCTGATCATGAAGGGTTTTCTTCTTGCCGTTCTATTCCATGGTCTTTACGACCTGTGCATATTCGCTATCCCATACTGGAGTGAATTTGTTCTCCTCGGCCTTCCTCCTGTTCTGGTATGGGCAATAATCCTGGCGAAGCGCAAGATCGAGGCTGCTCTGCGAGAAGATGAGGAAGCAGGTAGAATCCCCCCGAGAGTGCTGATTGTTAACTGATCAGCGAAACATTTGATTATATTTCCGGCACATGTCAGGGCAAGGCCGCTTTCGGCTTTGTCCCTTTATTTTTCACATCCAGGAGGTGATGAGAGTGAGCATCAGGAATGAATTTCAGGACTATGCAGGTATTGCAGCAGGTTCCATTCTGTTTGGAATGGCGTATTCATGGTTTCTGTTTCCATTCCGGATATCACCTGGCGGAGTAGCCGGTCTGGCTCAGGTTCTGTACCACTGGACAGGTGTCTCTGAAAGCATCTGGATGTTTGGTTTCAATGTACCCCTCTTCTTTTTAGGTTACCTGGTCGTTGGAAAACAATTCGGGGTAAGAAGCCTTGTTGGAATGCTCATGTCGAATTCCATGTGCTGGCTCTTTCAGCCTTCCCATCTGTCATTTCTTTCGAATTATAAAAACTTCGTACATAACATTGCCCCGGCGGGAGAGCTGCCGCGCCTTGCGGTCTTCTTTACCGGTAATTCCGAAATGGATATCCTCCTGGCTTCCATTGCCGGTTCCGCTCTGCTTGGGCTTGGCCTTGGTCTGATCTTCAAATACCGTGGTTCTACCGGCGGAACTGATATCCCGGTGGCAATACTGAAAAAGTATACAGGAGTTTCGATAAGCACCGGTTACTGGATGGTCGAATCCCTGATCATTCTGGCTGTTGGCGCCGTGTTCCGGAATCCGGTCATTGTAATATGGGCTTATCTTAACCTTTTCCTTACAAGCAGAATGACTGACTTCGCCGCTGAGGGAATGCCTTATGTAAAAGCGGTGATGATAGTGACCGAAAGACCCGATGAAGTAAGGGATGCCATTTTTCAGAAACTCAACAGAGGTGTAACTTTCCTTAAGGCGGAGGGGGGATACAGCAGGAAAGAGAAAGATGTTATTTACGTCTGTATTCATCGCAGGCAGGTTATGATTCTCAGAAGAATACTGAAGAAGATCGATCCGGATGCATTCATGGTGCTGCATGACGCTTACGATGTAATGGGATACGGATTCAAGCAGAGAACACTGACCTACTGACCTTCTGCTCTGGACATACAGGGCCTGTCGATGCAGAATGTATTGCAGTAAAGCCGATAGGATATTTTACTTAATCCATTGGAATCCGATATGCTGATAGACACTCACTGCCATCTGTTCATGGAGCCGCTTTGCGGAGATATCGACGGTGTTCTGAAAAGAGCCGCTCGCAGAGGCATTACGGCGATCATCGTTCCCGCTGTAGAAACCAGCTCCTGGAAAAAAGTAGCTGAGCTGTCAAAATATCGGGCAGTTTTCCCGGCGCTTGGACTTCATCCGTGGTTTGCAGATGAGATACTTGATACGGGTTTGCTTGGAAAGCTCCTGATCGAAACAGGTTCGGTTGCCGTGGGTGAAATTGGTCTCGATTTCAAGATCGAAAATCCTGACAGAAGTACCCAGATAATCGTATTCCGCAGGCAGCTTGATCTTGCCTCCGAGCTTGGCTTACCTGTAATTCTGCACTGCAGGGGAGCTTTCGATGAAATGCTCTCCATTCTATCGGAGAAGAAATACAATCGCAGGATTACCGGCGTAGTGCATGCGTATACAAGGGGGAGGCAGCTGGCCGAGCGTTTCCTTGATCTTGGTTTTTACCTTGCATTCGGAGGAGCTGTTACAAGATCCCGCGCAAAGAGAGCAAGAAGTGCCGCGGCTGCGATACCCCTCAATAGAATCGTTCTTGAGACCGATGCTCCTTCCATCGGAATGGACGGGGTCGAGCCAGAACAGATGGAGCCGGCAAATATTGCCCGAATAGCCGAATCACTTGCGCTGCTTCGCGGAATCAATTCTGAGGAAATTGCCTCCCGGACCACAGAAAATGCGTTGGAGCTTTTCAATATCAGAGAAGGCCGGTGAGATATGCAGTTTCAGAGAAGATTCGACAGGGTAGTTGATTTTTTCGGCAGTGATTCATTCCTTGCAATACGCGGGGCTGAGGTCGCGGTTATCGGCCTTGGCGGAGTCGGATGCCATGCTGCGGCCGCGCTTGCAAGAAGCGGGATCGGTATACTTCGCCTTGTGGATTTTGACAGGCTTACAGAAACATCTTTGAACAGAAATCCCATGGCCCGATTAAAAGACTGCGGCGGTTACAAGGTTGATATTGTTGCAGATCATCTTCGCAGAACCTGCCCTGATACCCGGGTTGAGACCATCGGGGAGTTTTTTCATTCAGATACCGCTGATCTGATTCTCAAGCCAGCACCAGATGCAGTCGTCGATGCCATAGACAGCCTTAATCCCAAAGCCGCGCTGCTTGAATACTGCGTTGAACAGAGAATCCCTGTTTTCAGCAGTATGGGCGCGTCTGGAAGGAGAGACCCGTCACATGTCAATACAGGTGACATATCGCGGACAAGAACCTGCCCTCTTGCAAAACAGCTCAGGAAGTACCTTCGTAAGCGCGGAATTACCAGCGGTATACCCTGCGTGTATTCAACAGAACCTGCCGGCAACCATTCATTTCCACCCGATACGGACGATCTTACATATGAACGGGGGAGGGTAAGAAACCGGATATCCAGCCTTATGGTAATGCCCGGAATATTCGGATATACGCTTGCTGGAATGGTGCTGGATAAGATAGCGGAGCCGCAATAGAATGGCGGGAACGTGTGGGAATCGAACCCACCCAGGGTGGTTCTAGCACCCAGCACCGGATTTGAAGTCCGGGAGGGACACCAGTCCCCGTGCGCTCCCGCGTTTATTTTACCAGCAACAAATGTAATTCCAGTCATACTTTGTCAAGGGCTGTTTGTATGACAGGCAACATTACTGGAGTAAAGAAAAGGGAGCCGGAAAACCGGCTCCCCCAGTATCAATTCTGCACAGATTACTGCATAAGGGTCTTGATGTGTCCCCACGTTGTGTGCTGAAGAGCATCCTCGTATATCAGTGTAAAGTCATCCCAGTAGATGGTGCTTCCACCGTCTGAGAAGATATCAAGTGCGGCTATTTCGTTTACGCCTGAACCATCCTGCCATGCGTTTGAAGCAAGGAAAACATCATTGTAGTAGAGATCGTAAACGTTGATATCAAGATGGATCTCAGCGCGGACCTCTACCCATGCGTCGTTGATCAGGGATGTTACAGAAGAGCTGTAGTAATCCGTAACGATTCCGCCATCTGAATCATATTCAACCTGGACGGACCAGTTATGTACACCGACACCGTAAATGTTAAGCATGATGAAGTACTGCTTGCCTGTAGAGCCGCTGGGGATGTAGCAGTGTCCTGTCATGGTCCAGTCACCGCTGGTTTCATTGAATTCCTGTACGATATCCGTAGTTGGAATTGATGCCAGCGCATGGGGTGCTGTGAGAACCTGTGTATCTGTTACGAAGGCATCCGCAGCAGCAGCGCCTTCCCAGCCGTCCCAGCCGCCCTGACCGATCAATCCGCTGTTCAGAGCGTAAGAATCGAAGTTTTCGGACCAGTCAGCGCTGGCTGCCGGTACGATGAGCAGTAATGCTGCGCATACTGTCATAAGACGGGTCATTTTGTTCATTTTTACCCCCTCAGGTAAAGTTACGAAAATACACGCTACTGACTGTAAGAATATCTTACTGCGGGATGCAGGTCAAGTCCCTGTATTTGCAGGGTTCAGTCCCACCAGCAGACAAGTTCAGGCTCTATTATGAGCCCGAACTCAGTATGACATGGGAGTATTCTAACGGTGAACCCCTGATTTCCCGAATGGCTGCATTCGAATGAACCTTCAAATAACAGTATTCCTTCCTTATTACACTCAAACCGCAGCTGGACAGATTCTCTTTCCGTCAGCCAGCCGTCGTGTTCGATCCTGCCGTGCTGGATTTCAACTAGGAGATCGTCAGGTTCAAGTCCCCCTGCTCGAAGTGTAACTTTCACAGGTATAGGATCACCCACAGCACAGGTGCTGTTCTCGATCTCCGATTCAACCGATTCTATCACGACAGAGTGCCAGTTCTCCCGGATCTTCTCCATCCAGGAAGCGAGTTCTCTGGCTCCTGAATAGCTATTCCGGGAAAGTTTCTCTGTTCCTTTGTATGCGGGTACGTAGAATCTCGATGTGTACTCGGCAACCATTCTGTTGCTGCTGAAAACAGGACAGACGTTTTTCATCGATTCCTTGACGATCCGAAGCCAGTTCACCGGGATATCGTTTTTGTCACGATCGTAGAAAATGGGCACTATCTGATTCTCGATGATATTGTAGAGCGCCTTTGCCTCCAGTCTGTCCTGAAGTTCAGGATCATCGTACTCCTCTCCCGAACCTATGGACCATCCCGCGCCCGGTCTGTAGGCTTCAGCCCACCAGCCGTCAGGGACACTGCAGTGCAGGGCTCCGTTGAAACACGCTTTCATCCCGCTTGTACCGCACGCTTCCATAGGCAGTTTTGGAGTATTCAGCCATACGTCAACGCCCTGTACCATATGTCTTGCCATGTCCATGCTGTAATCCTCGAGGTAGATGATCTTACCGTAGAATTCCTCTTTCATGCAGAGATGTATAATCTCCTTTATCAGTTCCTTGCCCGATGTGTCATGAGGATGCGCCTTCCCTGCAAAAATGAACTGCACAGGGTTTTCAGGGTCATTGACAATTCCGGCAAGGCGTTTTTCATCCCGGAGAAGGAGATTGGCTCTTTTGTAAGTTGCAAATCTTCTTGCAAAACCGATAGTGGCTTTCTCAGGATCGAGAACCGGTTTGTCCTCAAAGTTCGGCTTGAGCAGCCCCATCCTTCTTATCTGCTGTTCCCATCTATCCCTTGCCCAGGAGATAAGTCTTTCCCTCATTCTGACATGAGCCGGCCAGAGTTCGGAATCCGGGATCCTGTCAACTTTTTCCCATTCCTTCGAATCTGTCTTGTTGCTGGACCATCTTGGTCCGACGTACCTGCTCAGCAGTTTTTCCATCTCATCCGAGACCCATGTTTCAGGATGAATTCCGTTTGTTACATGCGTAATGGGTGTATCCGCGGATGGGAGAGCCGGCCAGACATCCTTCCAGATTTCCCTTGAGATCTCACCGTGAAGTTCGCTTACACCGTTTCTGAACTTTGAGAAACGAAGGCCGAAAACCGTCATTGAGAAGTTGGGATTGTCGTCGTAATGCCCGAATCGAAGAAACTCCTCATCCGTGAGACCTATGGAACTGATCATGGGACTTAAGTACTTGATCACCATATCAGTTGAGAATTCCTCGTTGCCTGCGGGCACTGGTGTATGGGTTGTGAATACGTTGCCTGCAGCTACGATCTCACGGGCTTCGGGGAAGGAGAGTCCTTCCTGCATGAGCTGTCGTATACGTTCGAGGATAAGGAATGCCGAATGCCCCTCGTTTATATGCCGGACGGTGGGTGTAAGGTTCATTTCATCAAGGGCTTTGAGGCCTCCTATTCCCAGAATAATCTCCTGCTTGATCCTCATTTCCCGGTCTCCGCCGTAGAGTTGCCCGGTTATGTCCCTGTCACTTTCCTTATTATCCGGAAGATTTGTATCCAGAAGGTACAGGACGGCTCTGCCGACCTTCACCTGCCAGACCGCTGCCGTTACGATGCGCGTAGCCATTGGAACCTGTACTGAGACCTGGGATCCATCGAGGCGGTATACCGGTTCAACCGGCATATTGGAGTAATCATTGATGAAATACCTTTCCTGCTGCCAGCCGTCGCTGTTCAGGTACTGGCTGAAGTATCCCTTCCTGTAAAGCAGGGAAACACCAACAGCTGTCAGGCCAAGTTCGCTGCAGCTCTTAATAGTATCTCCGGCCAGCACGCCAAGGCCTCCAGAATAGATCGGAATACTCTCATGGAGCCCGAATTCAGCTGAAAAAGTGGCCACAAGGAAGCTGTCACCCGATATTTCCTCCTTTTTCTTCAGAGCATCGAACCAGGTGTTCCTTCCAAGATAATCGTCCAGTCTTTCGACTGTTTTTTCAAGGTGTGATAGATAGACAGTATCTGCTGAAAGTTCCTCGAGCCTTTCCTGGCTGACATGTCCAAGCAGGCGTACAGGGTTGTGATAAGTACTTTCCCACAGGTCGGAATCGATCCATCTGAATAACTCTATTGCCTGTGTATTCCACGTCCACCAGGTGTTGTAGGCTATCTTCTTGAGAGCTGCAAGCGATTGCGGTATTCTGGGTACTACTCTGAAATTCTTAGTTTTCAATGTCTGCGCCTTCCATGAACCATCTCTTTGTTCGGGAACGATTATCTCAGTTATGTAATATATTCATAGTAATTCGAATGTAATGGAGGAGATGAATTTGAAATTGCTCTGTTTTGCACAAATGCTTTTTGTACTGAGTCTTCCGGTAGCCGGAGGTTCCATCACCAGAACACTGCATTTCAATCCGGCTGATATCGACCTTCAGTTGAATGATATCTGGACTGTTATCGTAATGCCGCAATTCGAGCAGAGGGGTATCCCCGGAACCCCGCTTCTTCCGGCGATACCTGAAGTATTCCTGCTCCCTGATGGCGCTGCGAACGTTACTTTCAGCGTAACTCCCATTGAAGAGACTGCAATCGGTCTCCGGGGAATAAACATAATACCCGCATCGGAACTCAGACCGTTCAGTGCACAAACTTCAATTTCCCTGCGCCTGCCTGATCCGGCAGTTTACGGGTCCGAATCACCCTGGCCCCAGAACCCTCTTATCGGCACACACACCGGCACCCTTTCAGGGATCAGAGTTGCTTCCTGTCTGATTCAGCCATGGATTTACGTTCCATCAACAGGTTCGCTCAGCATCATTAATGAAATGGAAGTAACGGTATCATGGGAAGAGGGTTCTCATTTCAATCTGACTGCTGAACAGATGAGGGTTGCCAGAAGCAGGATTAATGCTCTTGAAGGGACTGCCGATCAGGTTCCTCCATGGGATTTACCCCCGATGCAGGGGGGAGATGCTCAGTATCTGTTAATCTGCGATGGTTCGTATATTGAAACTATGGATCCACTTGCAGCTTTCCATGAGCAGCAGGGATTAAGCGTTGAGACCGCTTCAATACAGGAAATCCTTGCCACTTTTCCCGGAAATGACGACGCCGAGAAACTGCGTAATTTCATAAAGAACAGATTCCTTGAACACGGAACTGTCTTTGTACTTCTGGCTGGAGATGAAACGCTCATTCCTGTTAGAATGATCTACACCTATTGTGAAGGGTTTTTTGATACAGCCACTGTGGATCTGTATTTCGCAGATCTTGATGGTACATGGGATGATAACGGAGATGGTGAGTACGGCCAGCCGGATGACAGCCTTGATCTTTATGCTGATGTACTTCTGGGCCGGGCACTCTTCGCAACTATCGATGAAGCGGAACTCTTCGTTCAGAAAAACCTGACCTACCAGAGCAGCGCACCCGGCGGACCCTGGCAGACGAGGGCAGTTCTTTGCGGTGCGGTGCTTTTTGAGGATATAGGCTATACCGCTGACAAAGGCTGCGATTCAATCGCTGTTGAATTTCCTCCGTACTGGGAAGTGAATAAATACTACGAAGAGCTGCCTGGAGGAGGTTTCGTTGAGCATATACCTGTTATCAGCAGCGGCACCGCATGGAATCACTATGCAGGGCATGGTAATGAAAGAGGTATTTACTGGCGTCTCCCCCCTCAGGGAATGATGACAAACTGGATCGCTTCCGACAGCCTTCATAACGGCAATAAAGCAGGCATACATACAAGTATCGCATGTCATCCAGCCGAATACATTGGTCAGGAATGCTGTGCAGAGGTTCTTCTCAACAAACCGGACGGTGGCGGAGTTGCAGTGCTTTTCAACACAAGCTACGGCTGGGAGGGTCACTGGCCTTCCCTCGGGGCAAGCGAACGGATGTGCATAGATCTTTCCAGGCAGGTTTTTGGTTCGCAGGCGTCCAGCCTGGGTCTTGCTTTCTCCATCGCCAAGGATCTCAGGATTCCCTATATGGATGGAGGTTACGACCGTACCTTCCAGAGCCTCCTCTCCTGGAGCGCTTTCATGGATCCTGCTCTTGCGGTCTTAAGGACTGAAGGAGGAGGATACATACCTCCTGTTGCACTTTATCTAACCCCTCCGTATCCCAACCCTGCACAGAGGGATGCTCCGGTTTCCTTTTATGTGAACTTCGATGCGGGATACTCAGAAGTATCGGTTCACGATCTTTCTGGAAGACTTATGTGGAAAACATTTGTCTCCCTGCCCCAGAGGGTAAGCTGGGAGGGAACGGATT
>QNDS01000090.1 GCA_003644925.1 Candidatus Fermentibacterota bacterium | reverse complement strand
TGTTTCTGGATGAAAACGGTGACACTCTTTGTACTGAAGAGGGTGCACGTGCAATGTTCGCAGGATGTACTGATAACTTCGAAGAGTTGTTTGTAACAGGATATGCGGACTCTCAATATCCGATCTGGTACGTGAATTTCATTAATATCCATGCACAATCGGTTGACTCTCTGGAACTGGATGTGGGCGGATACTTCGAACGATACATTAATGATATTATCCTTACTTCTGACTCCCGCTACGTTGCATGCGGGGATGAGAGAATAATCAGGTTCGACCGGTCTGGAAACGTTTACTGGCTACTCACCGGTCAAGATGGATGGGACTATTACTGGCAGTGTGTTGCAGAGGGGACCGACGGATCATATCTGGCAGCTGCAGACGATTCTCATGAGACCGATGAGGGAATTTACTGCTGCGGTATATCCAGCAATGGAACGTTTCTGTGGGAAACATTGCTGCACAACACCTCAGGTGATTTTCCCCGGTCAACAGAAGCAACGCCAGATGGAGGCTATGTTGTCGGTACCTCAGATGGAGAGATCTACAAATTATCGTCTGATGGCGACAGCCTGTGGCGATATGAGTACGAAGGTGCTTACTGGATAGTATACACTGATATAGTCATTTCTGGAGATGATATAGTAGCATGCGGATGTGAAGAAGGTAGTTCTCAACAACCTGATCACTCCATACTGACCAGACTTGATTCCGACGGCAACCTCGTATGGGAGAGGGAGTACGAAAATGTGAGTCTCTACAAGCTATATAACGCATTGGATAATGGTTTCATAATGACAGGAGTAGACTGGCTGGATAATAGCTACCCTTATTCTCTGGGGTTGATTTTAAAGACGGATTCACTTGGATATTTCGATGAGACTGGAATCGAGGGATATGAACTGATCGAAGATCTGGAACTGCTACTTCATCCCAATCCCGCACAATCCTCTTTCTCAGCCGGTTTCAGTCTGTCAGAGTCTGCACCAGTGATTCTGGAGATATTCGATCTCTCCGGCAGGTGTGTATATATTTCCACTGGGACATACTTCGATGCAGGAAGGAATGAGATAACGGTTGATGGCCTTACGTCGGGTATCTACCTTGTAAGAGTTACCTCAGATCAGCTTGATGGAACCGGGAAGATGGTGATCATCAACCGCTGATAGAAAGATCCTGGTCTTCATACCGCCCCGGCCTCCGGATCATTAGGCTCAGCAAAGTGGTGCGCACATATGGCATACTCTGAATCCGATAGCAGAGATTTACCGATGCTCTCAACTAAATACTCTTCTGCAAACCCGAGGCGTTCAGCAAATCTGCAGGCAACTATGTTTGACCGGTGATTTCTCAGGTGGTATTGTCAATATCAGGCAGGAATTGGAGGATGCTCAATGAGAAAAGCTTCAGGAACGTTTTGTATTGTATTGTTGCTCATCATATCCAATGTATCAGGGGAGGCATGTATACGCTATGACCATAGCAGTACCTGCACATCCTATCCTATAACCGATTTCTATTTTGGTCTGCCGGTCAGTCAGCCCGATAACATTATCTCGCGCGAAGGGGACATGACAACCAATCTTGGATGGATGTTCGTTCTGAATGAGAGTTATGATCTGGGACCATCACTCTTCTTCAGTGCCTACAAGAGCAGCGATGGCTGGCACAGCCAGTTGGGGGTCAGGGCAAATCTCAGATACCATCTGGATAACGAATTTCATCTCGAACTTTCTCCAGGCCTGATCCTGACTGACAGTCCATTTCCCGATGGATTTGCCGGTTACTCCGCAGAACTTTCCGTTAGCTGGAAAGACTGGGTAGGTCTTGCCACCAGACTGGATTTTGTCGATACCTTTGAATCAGGTCACGATCATGTACTGCACATATCTCTCCGTTTTGGTTCGTATGCTGGCATGGGTCTGACATCTGCCGGGATCATAGGTGGTGGACTAGCTTATATGGAGAGCCGGAGATAGTAAAGAGTACGACTCCGGATTATTGAATTCCTAGAATAGTTATTTCATCGTTGTCCGATTTTTTCCCCTGCTCGGTCTCCCCTTCATTTATGCATTTCAGAAGCAGGGACTTCCGATGATACAATTCAGTGCACACATACGGCACACTATGAGTGCAGGCATCTGTTCAGCTTCTGTTATGGAAGTGTACGGGTTCTGTCAATCTAAACTATTGCAAAGCAACAACTACAAATCCAGCCGCCTCCACTATTCTCATACTTCCCAAAATCATAAATGATACTCAGCGTATCAGTACGCCGTACTGTAATCAAATCTCTAAATAGAACATATTTTGCACGATCATACCGTTCTGCCAACAGGGTAAACAACACTTCCATTTCTTCTCTACTCTGCAGGATATATCCGAAGTCATCAATGATAAGCGTATCGAACTTAGACAGATCTTTCAGGAATCTTTAGTCGAGCGTTTCAACCGACACCGGTCTTGTGCCCGTCTCCGACGGAGGGAATATTCCTCCTTTACAAGAGGTAGACAGTCTGAAGGTATTTTCGGAGGGAGATAGTATCGGAATATTGAAGTCAGTCTGGTTATCTCTGTCCGTTGTTCTTGGAGTCGTATCTCTGGCATCTTCGCAGGATTTCTACGCTGGAACATGCGAAGAGATATCGGGTTCCGATGCTGACCTTACGTCTGAAACCGCGATTTTCATTATTGAAGACCGAGTTGCCTTCGATATGCTGGCTTCCGGTAACGTATCTGATGAATCATTCAGCCTTCCGGAGGTCAAATTCCTTATTACGGACATCCGTACCGATTGCCCAAAACTTTACTTCATCAATTCCAATGCATACGAGTATCACTGGATTTTCTTCGGTGAAGGTCTTGGATGGCATATTGACCTGCTCAGCTTCAATTCCAGAACCTATACCGATCGGAACAGGATGCTTATTGCCGGGAGTGTAATCGCTCACGACAGGTACACAGCAAGCGACAGCTCGACTGGGATCTTCACGATAGAATTCTGGCCGAGTGATCCTATCCATGCCGATGATGCAGCTATGGCGTGCAGACTGGTTAACGCCGGAATGGCGTTCGCAGAAGGCAGGATTATCTATCATCCCACAGGCCAGACTCAGATGAGGATATTCGGGGAGGAGAAGGCAGCTTTCGAGGCTGAAGGTATTCCGGTAATATTCACCTCTGAGCTGTTCGAGGGTGTTGATTACGCCGCTCTGAATCCGGGTACAGCCTGTGGTATGCTTACCGACGGCAGTTCAAGCGGTACATTCTCAGCAAGGGATATTGTCGTATTCCAGACTATACCCAACGACATTTCACATGTTGCCGGAATAATTACTACTATTCCGCAGACACCACTATCTCATATAAATCTGAAGGCTATTCAGAACCACACTCCGAATATCTACATCCCTGACTTCACGGAGACTCAGGAATTCCAAGCATTGCTCGGGAATTACGTTCGGCTGACCGCGCTTCCGGAGGGGTACAGTATAGAGGAAGTATCATTCTTTGAAGCGATGATCTGGCTTGAATCCGTTCGACCGGATACAGTTACCGTTCTGACAAGCGTTGTTACGGATAACCGGATTGGAGATCTCGAGGATATCCGGCTTGCTGATTCAGAAATATTCGGCGCAAAGGCCGCAGGCCTGGGTGAACTTACGCGATGTCTGCCATCCTCAGCCCACCCTTTTGGCTGCGCTGTACCATTCTCTTATTATCATATGTTCATGAAACACAATAACCTCTATTCTGCTGTTGATTCTCTCATGGCCCTTCCCGATTTCAGCAGCACCGCTGAACTCAGAGAAGAGATGCTGAGCGACCTTCGGCGAAGAATCATAGCGAGCGAAATTCCTGCATGGATGATTGATTCACTATCAACCGTTACCTCACTGTTTGAGCCGGGCGTACCGCTTCGCTGCAGATCGAGTACGAATAACGAGGACCTGCCCGGTTTCAATGGGGCAGGCCTTTACAGTTCATATACCCATCGCGCGGATGAAGGGCATATCTCGGAAACCATCAAGCAGGTGTGGGCCGGTATGTGGAATTTCAGGGCGTTCGAAGAAAGGGAATTCTATAGAATTGATCACTCATCGGCAGCGATGGGTGTTGTCATCCATCCCAGCTACCGTGATGAACTTGCTAATGGAGTGGCGGTTACTCAGAACATATTCAACCCCTTCGTTACTGGTTTTTACGTCAATGTGCAGGTGGGTGAGGACATGGTTACAAACCCGGACTCTCAGTCCATACCGGAGGAGTTCCTCATTACCGAGCAGAACATGATCGGCACTCCGGTAAGGGAGATACAGTACATTAACCTGTCGAACAGATTGAGTAATGGAGAGACTGTTCTTTCAGAGGAGCAGATTGACCAGTTCGCTGAATACCTGAACAGGATCCATGACCACTTCGCGAGGATGTATGGTTACGAGAATGATGATATCGAGTTTGCGATGGAGATAGAATTCAAGATCACTTCGGATGGCGTGCTGATCGTGAAGCAGGCCAGGCCCTGGGTCAGTGGAGGATAGTGTTTCGGAGTTCCGAAACATACGAATTAATCAGATGATTTAATTCGAAAGAACCTATTCCCTTTAGGATTGTTTTTGACCTGATACATAAACATCCGTATACATTACTCAGGAATTATGGTGAATCGATCATGGATGTATACTTCACCAATAGGTTAATAACACGGATCATGATTGATGAGCGCTTTCTACGTTTATCCGGACGAATACTAACCCAGGCAGCCGAAGAACGCTACTCATAGCGGCTCAATTAGCTGCCATACCCATACATATCGGTTAAAGTGAAACTGCATTCATAGATGATTTCTCAGATGGTATTAGAACCGCATGAGAAATAAGATGTCTACGTACTGTGCCGGTACATGAAAGGATCTCTACTGGCTTCAGTCAAGTTTAACGATATGCAGCATTACATCCTTAGAACCCAGTATGCAGACCCGGGCGATATAAATACCAGCAGGGATATTCTGTCCATTCCATATAAGTGTTCTGATTTCACCGGGAATACTCAATTCAGAAGATTCAACCAGTCTGCCAGCAAGATCGAATATTTCAATTGTAACTTCTCCCATGGGGATACCTGTAAGTATGAATTTCAAACTCTCCATGAATGGGTTAGGGTATGCTGAAAGTGAAGGAATGGAAGACTCCCTATACTCAGGATTCTCTATCCCAACAGATCCCTGAATATGAATATCATCCACGTACAAGCCCTCTCGTGTGCCGGTATCATCACTACCGAAAACGAAGCGTATCTGTCCGGGACCTGCAAGCGAATCGGGTATCGTTACAACCCATTGAGACCACCCGGATTGCCCGGAGAAGACACCTGTACCATCCGCAAAAGGCCCTGTAGAGGATGGAATGATTTGATAGGGATATCCACCTGAAGGTTCGAGGTCTATCCAGGTTCCACAACGACCATACTGCAGCAGACCCCCATCGAGTGCAGGAATACCTGAATTATCTAAGGGTATCTGGGCATCGATCCACGTCCAGAAAGAAATATCACCTCCGAGAGGGATGTTCAATAATGGTGAGGTTATCGCAGAAAAAAGATGGTTATCATAGTCACCTGCACCAGTATCACCACACTTGAAGCTTTGTGTTCCGCTTGTAGTATGATTCCTTGTGGAGGAGATGTGCCAGTTGTCCAGCCATCCGGACTCTACCGCACCCCATGACCATTCTTCGATCCCGGATTCGACATCGCATTCGATTCCACAACCGACAGGAAGAGTGAATTCGACAACTTGAGAATAACCTCCATCAGCAAAGACAGTGAGCTGCATTGAGTAGGTTTGGTTTTCTGGTGTTGAGGTTGGTGCTTCAATGGAATATCCACCTGTACCCCAGGACATACCACCGATCGGTATGTTCCCGAATTCATCATAATTGTCATTAACGATAATTTCAGGAGTGAGGCTCTGAAGAATCGCGAAAACATTTACCAGAGGAGTACTCTCCGGATTTAATAACTGAAGATAAAGAGCCGCTTCCTCACCTGCTTCAAATGCCATGTTGCCATTACCGAGTGCAGTATCGTCGGTGTACATCCATGAAATCATAGTACTATCCGCAGAACCAGCACCTGGCGAGACAGAAAACCAATCCCAGTAAGCGTGATACTCGTCTGCTGTCATTAAACCCACACGTCCGGGAACAGGATTGGGGTCAATAGCTGAGAATTCCCATTGCTGCTCGGTTGAAGGAACCTCAATAAGAAAATTCAGGCTATCTCCTATGCACGTGAATGTAAGATCGTACCATACGCCCGATGGGAAATCAGCGTAGATGGTATTGTATATCGTGGAAACACTCCCGTTGGATATTCGGCGAATTCTTGCCAGATCATAATCTGGAGATACGTAAGCGCATACACCGGTATCCTGGTCGTACATGCGAGCAGCCACACCGCATACGTGGATAGCCCGGGTTCTTGCAGTCACAACGCAATCCTCAAACTCCCCCGATACAGGAGCAAGCAGTGTCGCACAATTGACGGCATTTTGAGCTTGAGCCATATAGTCTTCAGCAGTCCATTCCGCGTAGAGACAGGATACTTCCCAATCGCTTATATCGTTATCAGAAAAATCATCATAGAACCCGGCTACAGAAGAAAAGACGGCGAAAACAAGTATGAAGAACATTCCTAAACGCATAATAGAACCTCCTATACATATTCACTATATATGCACACGAATGCTCTGTCAATCTCTAGATTATTCATGGTTATTATAATAAAGCGAGAAGAACAATTAGCCCGGAGGGAATCTGAAGATCACATCACTAGCCCAGAGAGAAGGCCATCTGTTGGGTGCATTGAACAGATTTATCTTGCCACGAACACCAGTTACCTCTGGTTTTTCGAATCCCAGCCAATCTGTCCAATCGAGGAAATCCCTGACTGTCCAATAACGGATGTGCTCCCGAACATCAGTTATGTATGTGAGTGGAAACCTCCCGAATACCATCCGAAAGCGATGAGCAATGTATCCGAGATTGGGAATAGCAACGTAGAGCCCTTTTCTGAATCGGCCACGGAGATTAAGCATAAGTGTTTCTGTGTTATGAACGTGTTCTGCAACACCAAACAGGATGATATGGTCATACTGGCATTCAAGGCTGCTGGTCGGCTCAGTTAGATTCAGACAGATTGTCTGGAAACCCTTTGCTGAAACCTTTTCTAATGCTGTCATCGAAATATCCAGACCTGTTCCATCAATTGACCTTGTCTCTCTAAGATGCTCCAGGGTCTCTCCGGTTCCACAACCGATATCGAGAACAGAATCACCAGCATCTAAGAACCTCTCTATAAATCGAGCTCTTCGCAGTGTAGGTTCAAGCACCACACTAGTGGTTATTCTATCGCGCCAGTAATCATTGTAATCGAGATCAAAACTACCCTTGTCGGCAGGAAACGGCATTGTTCCAAATACTTCCTGTAGAATGCTACGTCCCTTTTCACCCGGGCGCTTCGAGTCAGACATAATGATCCTTCCCTGAGTCAGAAACCATTGATACGAAATAGCAGCTCAATTAGCTGCCATACCAATACATGTTGGTTAAAGTGAAACTGCATTCATAGATGATTTCTCAGATGGTATTATAACCGCATGAGAAATGCGAATGCAAGTGAGATCGGCATAGAATAGGTAAGAAACGTAACTCCGATCCTGGAAAGACCAGGATCGGAGTTACGTCATCTATCGATAACTAGATCTTCCAGCTCATTTGGGCCATCTGCTTGTAGATATTCCATCTACGCGTAACTTCTTCCTGGGCATCCTTCAGAAGCTTAGCAGCATGCTCAGGCTTGGTTTTCGTCAGGCTCTTGAAACGGGCTTCATTATATGCAAAGTCCTTGAACGAGATTGAAGGATCCTTGCTGTCAAGCATCAGAGGTTTTCCATCGATATCTATTTTCCTCGGATCGAACCTCATAAGCGGCCAGAAGCCCGAGTTTACTGCAAGTTTCTGCTCATCCAGACCACAGGTCATATCAATACCATGGGCGATACAGTGAGTGTAGGCTATTATGATACTTGATCCCTTGTAGCTTTCCGCTTCAACAAACGCTTTGACGGTCTGATTGTAATTCGCTCCCAGTGCTACCTGAGCCACATAGATATTACCGTAGCTCATACAAAGCATTGCAAGGTCCTTCTTGGGCTGTGACTTGCCGGAATCAGCGAATTTAGCGACTGCAGCAAGTGGAGTCGCTTTGGAGCACTGTCCTCCCGTATTGGAGTAAACTCCGGTATCGAGAACAAGGATGTTCATATCCCTGCCCTGCGCAAGAACATGATCCAGTCCGCCGTAACCGATGTCGTACGCCCAGCCGTCCCCGCCAATTGTCCAGACACTTCTGTGTACGAAGTAATCGGCAACGCTTTCCAGCATCCGTGCGTCCATTGAATCAATTGCTGATAGATTCTTCCGAAGCTCCAGAACCCTCTCACGCTGATCTGAAATATCCTTTTCAGTATTCTGCTCAGCGCTAAGGATAGCATCTGCGAGGTTTTCACCCACCTGTGAAGATAGCTTTTCGAGGAGTTCCCTTGCAATCTGAGTATGCTTATCGGCAGTGAGCCTGAACCCGAAACCGAATTCAGCAGCATCCTCGAACAGGCTGTTGTTCCAGGCCGGTCCTCTACCATCATGGTTCTGGGAGTAGGGAGTTGTAGGCAGGTTACCCCCGTAAATAGAGCTGCATCCTGTTGCGTTGGCTATTACTGCCCTGTCTCCATACATCTGAGTAAGCAGCTTCACATACGCGGTTTCACCGCAACCGGCACAGGCGCCTGAGTATTCAAACAGAGGCTGCAGTAACTGCGATTCCTTGACCATCGAAGGATTCAATTCGTTACGGTCGTAGTCGGGAAGATCAAGGAAGAAAGCATAATTCTCCCGCTCCGGTATTCTAAGCGGCATCTGATCCGCCATATTGATAGCTTTGCGATCCGAATTCTCCTTGTTCTTGGCAGGGCAGATGTGCACGCATGTCCCGCACCCTGTGCAATCCTCCGGCGCTACCTGGACAGTGAATTTCAGGTCCTTGAATTTTCCACCTTTTGCATCCGCAGACTTGAAAGTCTCAGGCGTGTTTTCAAGAAGTCCTCCTTCGTACACTTTCATTCTTATAGCAGCATGGGGGCAGACAAGGCTGCAGAATCCGCACTGAATGCAGGAATCAGGATCCCATACAGGAATTTCAAGGGCAACATTACGTTTTTCCCATTGAGTGGTTCCCGTTGGCCAGCTTCCATCCGCGGGCATATCGGAAACAGGAATACTGTCACCATCCATCCGGATGATCTTTGCAGTTACACGTTTCACGAACTCTGGAGCTTCATCAGGAACGGTAGGAGGGATTGGTATGGTGCTTGTAACCTTTTTCGGATAGTCCACTTCGAAAAGATGGACCAGTGTATGATCAACGGCATTGTAATTCTTCTGGACTATATCATCACCCTTTTTGCCGTACGTCTTCCTGATTGCATCCTTTATCTTCTGGATAGCTTCTTCCCTTGGAAGTACTCCCGATATGGCAAAGAAACATGTCTGCATGATAGTGTTTATCCTTGCACCCATACCCGTTTCCTTGGCAACATCGTAGGCATTGATGACGTAGAACTTTATCTCTTTTTCTATCATGGCTTCCTGTACGGACCTTGGAAGCATATCCCACGCATCATCTTTTCCGTACGGGGTATTAAGCAGGAATGTGGCTCCCTCTGCCGCGTATCCGAGCACATCGTACTTCTCGAGGAAAATGCTCTGGTGACAGCCGACAAAATCGGCTGCTGAAATCAGGCATGTCTGCCTGATGGGCTCGGGACCGAACCTGAGGTGACTGACAGTTCTGGCGCCTGCCTTCTTGGAATCGTAAACGAAGTAGCCCTGTGCGTAATTATCCGTTTCCTCTCCAATTATCTTGATGCTGTTCTTGTTGGCGCCAACGGTTCCATCGGAACCGAGCCCGATGAATACAGCCTGTATTGTGTTGGGAAATTCCAGTTTAAAGCTAAAATCAACATCTAAGGATGTATTTGTAACATCATCGTTGATACCTAAAGTGAAATGATTCTTAGGTTCCGGCTTTCTGACCTCATCAATAACGGCCTTCACCATTGAAGGGCAGTACTCCTTACTGGATAACCCGTACCTGCCTCCGATGACTCTGATATCGTTTCTGCCGTTCTCCACCAGTGTAGTAACAACATCAAGGTACAGAGGTTCTCCGGGGGCGCCGGATTCCTTTGTTCTGTCCAGTACTGCTATATTTTTAACTGTATCGGGGATGGCATTGAGAAGAGCTTCCTTATGGAACGGCCTGTAAAGCCTTACCTTTATCAGTCCAACCTTTTCACCCTTGCTGGAGAGATATTCCACAGTTTCATGAGCGGTTTCGCATCCTGAAGCCATCTGCATGATTATAGTATCGGCATCCGGAGCGCCGACATAGTCAAACAGATGATAATTCCTTCCCGTAAGTTCACCGAACCTGTCCATATAATCCTGTACTATTCCCGGAGTAGCAAGATAATATGGATTAACCGTTTCCCTTCCCTGGAAGTAGACATCCGGGTTCTGGCTGGTCCCCCTTACAACAGGATGGTTCGGATCGAGGCACCTGTTCCTCGCAGCAATTATCAGCTCGTTATCGATCATGCTTACGAGAACCTCGTCCGGT
>QNDS01000089.1 GCA_003644925.1 Candidatus Fermentibacterota bacterium | reverse complement strand
TTCACTGCTTACAGCCATCTTCTCGGGGCGCAGGCCAGCACACAGCAGTGCACATGGATCTTCTCCCCCTCGGCCGATGGAGAGTATCATGATATAGCAAGCATCAGAGGCTTTATCGATTTCAAAAGGAACAGACCGAATGTCCCATGGCTGCTTGAATGGGCTTACTTCACGGATGATGACAATGTTCCGAAAAGCCTGATAAAGGTCGAGCCAATTGAAAAAAGAGAGCCTGATCAGAACAACCCCATGGGTGTACCATTTTACTACAGCTTCTGCTCTAAACCGCTTCCGAGTGTCATCAGTTCCCGCAAACGGGAAGGACGAACTGTACATGAACTTGAGGAAGCTCCCATCGGCAATACAGAATCGATCACATGCATCACTGCTCAGATAACCAGGGATGTATTCAAAAGCTACAGAACCAGGGAAGACAGGTACAGGGAGGTTCTGGTCAGAGCACGAACGCCCGTGGAAAGGCTTGTTTTTGATCAGATAGTTCACCTTGACCTGATCGGTCCCCATGACCCGGAGCTCTTTATCTTCGGTGAGTTCACCGGATACGACTGGTCTAAGCCGGCTGAATTCCGAAACCCCCACAGCTGCCTCCCTATGAGTGTTTCCATTCATAAACTCGGAATGGGGATAAAGGCTACGTATACACCATACATACAATGGTATACCGACATGATAGAGGATGTATTTCTCAAGCTTCAGTGGGATCCCTCAAAGTTCAGGACATACAGGGTTGTGATTGACTATCCCGTAATCCCCTCAACAGTCAACATGAGATCCCTGCTTCCTGATAAACAGTAAACCGCAAAGCACAGTGTTACCTGCCCCCTATGTCCCGGCTGTCCTGGGGATACTGAAACTCAAACATTCCGTACTCACAAATTGATTCCAGAGCCTGCCTGTACTCGAGGATCTTCTCCCATAACAGGGATGCGGTGACGTGCATGAAAGTGTATCCCATACCGCTGCCGTAATATGTCTCTCCGGAAAGAGGATCGTACCACTGAACTTCTTCTGCAAAGGATGCCCAGAGATCAACGGATTGAAGAAAGGTTTCATGACTCTCCCTGAAAACTTCAGGCATTCCCTCTATGTTGATCAGGGAGTTTTCTATTTCAATGCTGAGTCGTTCAAGTTCACTTTCCAGTGAATCGAGGTAAGAGCTAACCCGAAGTTTAATCTCAATGTCAGCATCAAATGCAGCGTAAGCGTAGTCGTAAAGAGTCTGCGTATGGATATCGGGGGGATCCATAGCATCAGCAACGGAAATAGAGGAAATCAGCAGTAGGATAGTATAAAGACTTCTACTGATATTGCTGACCTGCATCTTTCCACCTTTCATCGCCAAGAATCTGCTGGAACGGACAACCCCTGATGAACCTCTTCTATCTGGATGTTTCTTCAAGCAGGATTGTAAAAGTTCCTTCTCCCGAGGAGTATTTTCCAACGATAAGGAAACTTTCTCCTGCCTGGTTTTCATTGACGGTGAAGTGTAGAAGGGAGTTGGATCCATCCCCGCCGTCATCGTCGTAAAGGTTCTCTCCGTCAGCCAGAATAAGTGTCATAACGGTATCCATTTCGTCACTTCCAACGGATACCGAGTAGCTTGCTCCCGCCTGAAGATTGAGCTTGTAAATGAGGGTTTCAGTTTCATAGGGTGCGTACACTTCTATTGATCTGCCTGCCCGAAGAACGCTTATGCCCTGATCATCTTCTGACCATGAGAAGATCACCTCATCTTCACTCATACCGCTGTAGTGCGATACAAGGGCGATATACTCACCCGGAAGGAGTGGTTGAATGATCCTTGAATCAGAGCCGAGATCAGGATAATCATCGTTCGAGGCGACGTACTGTATGTTGTCTTCAGCATCGTTCCGCAGGAGAGTAAGACACACATCTATGTCACCGGAAGCATTCAATTCGTAAACCGAAGTGTTTTCTACAGTAAACGTAAAAGCTGCAACCGGAGTGAAAGGAGTGAGGAAACCGGGCGCTTCCCAGTTGTCTGCCATATCCGGCCACCATGCGAGTGCAAAATTCCTTTCTGGAACTATTTCAGCTATGTAGTCCGTATCCGAAAGCGAAGCGGTAATTCCGACTTGCTCCAGCGCTTCCTCACCAATGACTTCCATCGAAAGAGTAAATCTGCCGTGATTTCCGGCGGAGTAGGGCATAACAAGCGCAATGTACTCTCCGATATCCAGTTCTTTCACTATTCTGGAATTGGAGCCGCTGTAATCATCGTTGTACTCAATGAATCTGTAAGTTCCGTCTTCAACTGCCAGTAGAACCAGATAGGAATCGAATTCATCGGATTCAAGTGATAGTGAAACAAGCTCTTCGCTCTCGATTGTAAAAGGAAACAGTTTTGCCTGGAAGAAGTTATAAATGTAGATATCGTTTTCAAGTGCTTCTCTAAGTATGGTGTTAAGGTAGACATTGTAGGTGTCCGGATCGATTCGCCCCGTTATAGTGCCGCCGGAAAAATCTGTGGCAGCGATAAAGGTTTCAAGGTCCTCAGGAGTTCCATCCTCAATAATCACATCGTAAAGACCCCTGGTATCATCAGGTGAAAAGATAAGTAGTTTCCCCCCTGATGGGGCTCCATCGAGCACGATCCTTTCGCTGGTCCCTTTCCAGCTGCTGCCGAAGGCAACAGGATTTCCATCTCCGTCGATTACCACGGCTATGGGGTCGAAATCATGGCTTCTTACATCAATTACGATTATGCCGCTTCCGGATATCTCATGGACAGCGGTATATGTATCAGTTTGAACAGGACAGCCCTGAGCGAAAAGGGCGCTGCCGGCCATCGACCAGGCATCTGAAAGCGTATGTGTTTTCTCCGGCAGGGCGCTTCTTATTACGTTGCCGGGGGTTGCGACTCCGCTTCCGCACGCAGCTGTCAGCAATGACAGCACTATTACAAGTGTCAGCAGTGTTTTCATGTCATCTCCCGATTCTGTGAAAGTCATTCATGTGTTAAGATAATACCAAACAGGCACAGGTACTATTCCATCTGATTCGGCAGCAATTTCAATGTCACTTTCATGAAGCAGTACTCGGAACCTGAATAGTTTCCTCTGTGAAACCCAGGCTCTATAGAATCTGTGGGTATACACCATAACCTCCGTGGTTTCAGTTTCAACAATTCTTCTTCTGAAACAAAAAAGCCCCGAGAAGGGCTCTGAGGGATAGAAAGAAGGTTATGGAGGAGTGTTACCCTGCAGCTCCCAGACGGGGCTCGGGCATTATCATATGGTAGAGTTTCGCATAGATTATCATCAACATTATCTCCTCATTTCAACCGGGAATATCCTTGGCAGATTAGCATCCGTCAACGGTACCAGTCCGCTGAATTGATACTTCCATGATCGCAGAGGCAGAGAAGTACTCGATATCCGCCGATAAGAACAGCTCCTGGAACCGCGGGAAGAACTTTCATGTTGCTGTATGAAGGTGGCTGCAGGTGTTTTTATATGTTGAAGTCATTAAGAATCCTACGTAAATAGCACTTAACTATCTGTCAGTATTCGAATTACTTTACTTATAAATATTGTCTGAGTATAATCACTTACATCAAATCACTCACCAGAAAGCAGAGGTAAGTTTTGAAAACAATCGTTGTTTTGTTTGTACTGTTCAGTATGGTCACAGCGGAATGGATCGACTTCGGCACTTCCGATCTGGATCATGCCAGCCTGGAAGTGGTGGAGTGTACCGCTTCCGGTTTTGTAGTAGATATCATTCTTCCCGGGTTCGGGAACAACTCTTTTTCCGAGAATGGAATGATCTTCAATGCCATCAGTGTAGCCTCCCTTACCCCGTACGCAGATGCGGAGGGAGCACCAATGCTCCCAAAGGCATCCTTCATGGCTGCAATTCCTAATAATCCAAATGTCTCAATAAGCGTGGAAGCACTTGAAACACCCGTCATTATAGGGAACATAATTCCCTCACCCATGCAGCCAATCCCGATTGAAAGCTCATACGATCCGGTCCCCTTCACTTACCTCCCGGAAGCTTACAGTCATGGATCGTATCCTGCTTCGGAAGCTGTGTTCGAGAATTCCGGAACAATTCGCGGAGTGAATATCGGAAGGTTCACCGTGATTCCCTTCCATTGGGATGCTGAAACAGGCGATCTTACCGTTACCCCTAAGCTGCGTGTAACCGTGGATCTGGGTGGAAGCGTCAGTATCGATCCTAGACTTCAGAGCAGATTCTTCTCGAATACCTACAGAACCCTTATCAATTCGGAGATCCTCGGTGAACCTGAGCGAACGGTAAATGCGGAAAGCAGTGAACCTGTCAGAGCCAGCAATATCAGACAGGCAAGGGATATCACCGCGGCGGATCTGCTGATAATAGCCGGTGATGATTTTGTCGATACCATGATGGATACTTTCATCGAGGCGAAAATGGATCAGGGTTACCTAACCGCAATAGTTGCCGCTGGCAGCTGGACCCAGACAGAGATCAAGGACTACATACAGGATGCCTACGATAACTGGGTCATTCCTCCAAGTTTCATACTTTTCGTTGGAGATCAGGATGACCTTACCAGCTTCAGCGCCCCGGGCATGTACAGTGACAACAGGTTTGTCTGTATGGATGGTTCCTCTGATTACCAGGCGGATATCTTCCACAGCAGATTTGTAACCCCCACTAGCCACTATCCCATTGTGGAGGAAAAAATTCTTAAATGGCAGTTTGATCCCCTGATGGATGTCGATTTCTGGGGAAATGTTCTGTGTGCTGGATATTTCCAGGCAACAAGCGGCTCAAGTACAGTGGCTGAGCGGTGGTTCTGCTTCACCTGCGAAACAGTCCGCGACACATATATGAACATCTACGGAAAGACTGTTCAGCGGGAATACACCAAGAATACAACAGCTTCACCACCATATTACTACAGAAACGACCTTCCAAGCGCCGGTCAGGAAATCCCTGGCGATATTGTCTGGGATGGCGATGCTGCAGGTATTCTTGCCAGCGTGAACGATGGAGTTTTCCTTGTCCAGCACAGAGACCACGGCAGCGTAAGCGGCTGGGGAGATCCCGCTTTTTACATATCGGATCTCGCGGGTTTAACGAACGGCGAAGAAACTCCGATGGTGATGAGCGTCAACTGCCTTACAGGTAAATTCAGCCTTGACTGTTTTGCTGAAAACCTCTTCAGAATGGAAGGCGGAGCAGTCGGTGTACTGGCTGCAACAGAAGTCAGTTACAGCTACTGGAACGATTACATCTGTTACGGCCTCTACAAATCCTTCAACGATGAATACACCAGCCCCCCTGCGCTCTACACCGATCCCACCGGTAACTACCTTACCGGTCAGGCGCTCATGTGCGCTAAAATTGAAATGGAAACGTCTGCACCATTCTGCCCGTACCCAACCAACAGAGCAGAAACCGAGTGGGATCTTTTCCACTGGTTCGGTGACCCGACAATGGATATGAGAACCGATGTTCCCCACAGCATCGATGTTGCGGCTCCTTCAAACCTGCCCGTAGGTTCTACACAGGCTGTTTTCTCTGTAAGCGATGCGGAGGGTTCTGTAGAAAATGCTCTTGTATGCATTTCGCATGACAGTCTCTGGGTAAGCGGTGTCACCGACACAACGGGCAGTGTTACACTTACTTTCGATCCCATAGGAGGCTTGAGCGACATATGCTGGATGGTGACCACACATAACGCTCTTCCCGAAGAGGGTGTTATTAACGGAATGGGAATAGGGGACAATCCAGAGGGAACTTTGACATCTCTTGTAGGATTACCTCATCCAAACCCGGCAAGCGGTAATGTTACCTTCCCGGTTACTCTCTCAGGCGGAGGCCAGTTCGAGATGACTATCTACGATACCGCCGGAAGAGCGGTCGATATTATACATTCCGGAGAACTTGAAGCCGGCTCTCATTTCCTTATCTGGAATACGCAGGAAGTACCGCAGGGTATTTACTTGATCCGATCCGTCGACCCGACTGGTTCGATTACCACAAACAGACTTGTTGTGTGCAAGTAATCCCTGTTAACTGAATGATAGGCGGAGCCTTCTGCTCCGCCTTTTCTATTCCAGATCTTATTCCAGTGAGAAGAAAATGGGCTGCGAATGCAGCCCATTTTTCAGGTCAAGAAGTTCTTACTGTTTGTCAACTACAAACGGGTCAGTGCCGAAAGTTATTGGTCTGACAGTATCACCGATATCAGCTATAGCCAGTGTGCAGGCAGTTGCCGTTGAATTCAGTGCATAAATTCCCAGGGAAGTTTTGCCTATATCACCGCTGTATGGACTGCTGGCACAGAGCAAGTCTATATATTTTGGAGAAGCCGCAGTATTCAAAGTGAATGTACCTGTGAATGTGAGGGTTGTATCCTGTTTAATCCAGTACTCCTCCAGCACAGTCCAGCTGCTGTCCGTGAAAGTGAAAGTCAGTCTATAATCAGCATCGTCATAAACCCATGAACCTTGCAGTTCTGTTGTATACGGTATTGGACCGGCTGGGTTGGATCCCCCACAACCCCAGAACGCAACTGTTCCTGTAAGAACAGCAATCAGAATCAACCACTTTATCTTCATAGCGTCCCCCCTGTTCAGAGAAAATAGCACTCTGCAAGCACTCTAAGTCAATAGAATACATACAGAATAGTATTATCGTCAAGAGTTAAATTAAACGTTAACGGTAAATCATTCCGACAGAGAGATGCCCTCTTCCTCGAGGTAGGCTCCGAATTTCATGTCAATTTCGATGATATGATTGATAAGCCAGTTTCGAAGGAAAGTATCTATGGAATCGACAAGGGGGTTAGTCACACCATCCTCCTCGTAGTCCTCCACAAGGCCGGACAGAGTCCTGCGAAGCTCCTGGTGTATCGCCCTGTGGTCCTCGTAACCGGGATAAGCGTGCTCCTGCATATGCTTCTCCTCTGTCGCGAAATGCTCCTCCGTGTAGTCGATAAGGAATCCAAGTGTGCTGGCTATCCTTGCTGATCCCTGCATTGAATGGAGTGCCCCGGCTGCACTGTTGTAGTACTCAATCCACTTTTTATGCTGGGAATCTATCAGTTCAACACCCACCGACAGATTGTCATTCCACTGCAGTTTTTCCATATCATTCTCCTTAAATGCCGGACAAAGTATTGATTTCCAGTTCTGAATCTTGAAACGATAGACTAATACGTTTAACAGGGAATCGTCAACAGCAGCGGATCGGTTGAATCCACGCTACCCCCTGTTATGTGAGCTGCTTCTCTGCACCCGCCGTCACAATCAAGTTTCAGGTTACAGCCGCTGCACTCGGAGGGAAGATACTTCCTCATTCTGAATGTGTTCCAGTAGTCGTTGTTCTTCAGATTCTTCCAGTTAAGAAAATGATCGAGTCTTTTCTCCGAGTGGTTGCAAACCCTGACAAAACCTGATGGCCCGATAACAAAGAATCCCTGAGCAGCGGAGCATCGAGTCCCTGCTTCAAGCGTCTTCAACTCGACCTTATTGAGGACACAGAGGGGTATTTCAGTTCCAAGGTTGCCGTACCTTCCGGCTCTGGTAAGAACATCGTCAGCCGCTCCAAGCATTTTGAGAACCTGGTTCTCGCTGAGGGCCAGTTTGTCGGCATTCCGAAGCCCGCGGCCTCCCGGAAGAAATCTGTTCATCAGCAGCTGACCGGCTCCTGCCAGTAAAGCTGCTGATAGCGTTTCCCTAAGTTCATGAAGGTTCAGAGCGGTAACGGTACTGTTCACGGTAGTGGATATTCCCATATCCGAAGCCTGTCTGAAAACATCCAGCACCAGATCGGCGTGGTCATGTCCGGTATGCTCCTCGTAGGTTTGCAGACCCGGAAGACTGAGGCTCAATCGAATATTCAGCCGGGCCAGAAATTCAAGAACTTCGGTGTTCACCGGATAACCGTTTGACAGAAGGTAGATCTCCGGCTGTACGCAGCGGGTTATAAGTGATCCATCCACAGTCTCTGTCTTATCAACGGTCAGGGATGATGCGTATTCCAGCAGTTCAATACAATCATCTCTTAACAGGGCTTCCCCGCCGGTGAACGCCAGGCTCGAAACTCCGCATCTGCACAGTTCATCCAGCACGGATTTCCACTGCGCCGTAACAAGTTCCCGAAGCTCTTCAAATCCGCTATCCTCAGAAAACCAGGGGCAAGAACAGAAAAGGCAATTGTGGTTACAGCGGTAGGTCAGCTCGAGAACAGCGGTTGACGGGAGAAAGGACTTCGATCTGATTCTCATCAGTTGCCGGATGCGCCAAGCAGCTGCCTTATTCTGTCGGAACAATCCTGAAGAGGAAACTGTGATTCATTGCCGGTGAGGTAGTAAAGATTCCCCTGAAGAAACGAATCCAGGATTCTGAGATCGTGAATGGATATGCTGTTAACTGTCTCAGTGGTGTCAGTTGATGCTACCCTGAGAAGAAGAGCGGGTTCCTCATCAGAGGAATCGGAGCAGAAGTCACAGAATCGGGTTTCATCCAGGGATATGTCGAACTCTGTGTACTCATTCAAGGATTCCACTATTCGTCTGCACCCCTGAAGCTCCCATTCAATGAAACCGGTCTGGGAATCGTTGTAGATGGTTTTTTCGCCGCATACCGGGCAGATATACTCCGCTACACGGGGGTAAGCCATCGCTTCGTAGCACATAGCGCCCCTCACAGTTTCCGGCGGCTCCTCTATCTCAAGCCTTGCCAGAAGGATGTTTATCTGATTCATGGAAAGAGATTTGATTGTAAGTCTGTCGAAAACTCCGCTAACGGGGTTGGCTTTCTCAGTACCATCAGTTCTTAATCTGCTGAAACCGTAAACACCAGATGTCGCAAGTAAAATAACTGCTGCCGCTATATACCACATACAATCTCCTTCCAACCTTCCTGATAACCCTAAATAAGCTTCCAATGAGAAAATGGCAGGGAGAGACTTTCAAGTCAACCGCTCATAACTACAAGTTTAAGTTATGGTTTATTCCCCTTCCGAAGTTATGTTCCGCCGATGAAAAACAAAAGGAGCGGCTCCCAGTTGCGCGATACCTTCCGGATATCTACCCAGGAAGGTGTTTATTCGCAAGTATTTACAAGCCTGGCAGGAGCCGGTTCGGTATTCATTACCAAGCTTGCGGTAATGCTCGGTGCATCTCCTGTCCAGTTCGGAATCCTATCAGCTATTGGTCAGTTCGCGCAAGCTCTTCAGCCTCTTGGCGTGGCAATAACAAAAAGGCGAACACAGAGAAAACCCATCATACTGTCCCTCACATCACTCGGAAGGGCTATGGCGCCGCTTCTCGGAATAATTCCGCTGCTTTTTGCCGCCCGCACAGCTCTGCCGATGCTCCTTGGAGTGTACCTGCTCTACTCAGCCCTTCTGGCTGTCAGTGCGAACATGTGGATGGGCTGGATCGCGGATATGGTCCCGAGAAAATTAAGAGGCCGTTTCTTCGCGCAGCGTAACCAGATACTTATGATAGCAGGGGTGCTTGCCTCCTTTGTTTTCGGTGCTGCAGTTGACCTATTTCATGATACCTCCGCACTTCCATGGGCATTTCTGGGAGTTTTCTCTGCAGCCGGGATTATCGGCCTTGCAGGGATGCTGGTCCTCAGGAAGCAGCCGGAAGAGCCCAAGGAAATAGAATCGGAATCATTCCGTACAATGCTCATTATACCCTTCAAAGACAGGAATTTCCGTAATCTTGCAATTTTCGGTATATGGTGGATGCTTGCAGTGGGAATAGGCGCTCCCTTCTGGCAGCCATTCATGATGCAGAGACTTCAGATGGATGTTGTTCAGATACTGCTATATGGAACCGTCGCCACCGTGGGAGCTCAAATCGCCATTCGCCCCTGGGGAAGGTTCATTGACAGACACGGCAACAAGCCGGCGATGAGACTTGCCCTGCTGCTTGGAACTCTGAACCCCCTTCTCTGGATCTTCCTGTCGCCGGACAGCTACTGGTTCATCTACATCGAAGCTTTCTTTACAGGTATCATGTGGTCATGCGTGGGAATAGTTACTGCGAACATGGTTCTTGCGATTGCGCCTGATAAGTACAGGCAGATGTACTCGGGAGTTTTCAACGCGCTGTCATGCACTGCAATGATGTTTACTATGCTTGCTTCCGGTGTATTCATGCCCGATGGTTTCACATTGCTGGGCAGGTACCTCTATCCGGAACAGGTGCTGTTTCTTATCACGGCAATTGCTCGGTTTACGGCTGAGATCCCCCTTTCCTGGGTCCACGAACCTGATTCGACATCAATGGGCATACTGGTACGCCGTTTCAATCAATACGCAAAGGTTAATATTGCCAACGTCTTCATGATAATAATGCGCAGGAAGAAACCTGGCAGTTGACTTCAGATTTCCATTACCTGTAGTTTATCCCTGTTCAGATCAGTCATTCTCTAATGGAGGCAAAATGAAATACACTGCAGCACTTCTTTTAATAACAGGGCTTCTTCTTCTGGCCTGTGGCGGCGGCGAAGAGCCCGCTTCACAGCCTGATGGGACAGACTCCGGGGCAGTTACTGAAAATCAGGATGTGACCGTCGATGAAACACCTGTTGAAACCGCTCCGCCACCCCTCTACCCCGAAGGAACACTTGATCCTTCACTTATCACTGCCGATACACCTGTCAGTGCAGCAGCGCTTTTCCAGTCATATTACGCCTGGGACGGAAAGGAAGTTACTCTCGAGGGTTATCCCCGTATTCCTTACATCGACACT
>QNDS01000088.1 GCA_003644925.1 Candidatus Fermentibacterota bacterium | reverse complement strand
ATGAAGCTACGATTCAGACCCTTCGCGATCTGGGATACATATAAACGACCAGTCCTGACAGATCAGCTATTTCTGAGTTTCTCCAACACCTTTTCAGCAATTGAGAGCTAACCGCTTCGTAATGCTTAAAATGTCATGGACGGACAGGATATCATTTGCTTGACTTCCCCTGGTTGTCTGTTATAACTTTCATTGCCTTGCGATGAATGCCATCATGGGTATGTATCACGCAGAGTGGAAGTCGACTCAAATCGGAGGATACTATTGTGAGTAAATATAATAAATTATCATATATCGTAATGTTCTCATTGTTGGCTATCATGGCCTGTGCTGATTCTAAAGATGAGACAGAGGAGAACCTTTCCCAGACTGACCCTCAGCAGAATATCATACTGATTATCATAGATACTCTGCGGGCTGATCATCTTTCCTGCTACGGCTATCACCGCAACACGTCTCCTGCAATTGACAGCCTTGCTGCTGAAGGAACATTGTGGGCAAATGCCCAGGCTCAGGCTCCCTGGACACTCCCCGCACATGCAACCATCTGGACAGGTCTTTCCGTCCGATCCCACAGAACTCTCAATCCGGTGCCTATTATGTCGGAAAGCGGAGAAATTCAAAAACTTATATATACACTTGACAAGGATCTTCCTTCTCTTCCTGTACTATTGAGTGAGGCAGGATTTTCTACGCGTGGTATAGCGAATTTCACCATTCTAAGCGATGTCTATGGCTTTGATGCCGGTTTTGATCAGTACTCCTGCAATGAAGATGGCGCCGGAAGAGCAGGTATTTCTGTGGATTCTCTTATTATCTGGCTCGATGAACACTCGGATGAACGATTTTTCTGTATGATGCACCTCTACGATGTACATTCTCCCTATAGTCCTCCAGAACCTTACAATACTGCGTTTCAGGAAGACCCTGATACTGAATATTTCGATTGGGAAATACATGGTGATGAGATTCTAAATAAAGGGAGCAGGGATATAGCGATAGACCTGTACGATGGGGAGATCAGCTGGGTGGATGATAATCTGAGCAGACTTTTCAGCTGGGTTAGGGAGAACAGTCTGGAAGATGAAACCCTGATAGTTGTAATATCTGATCATGGGGAGGAGTTTCTTGAGCATGACTGGGTATTGCATGGTGAGACCCTCTTTCAGGAAGTACTCTGGATACCTCTTATAATGTCAGGTCCCGGTATCGAGAGAGGTACGATCGATTCCACATACGTAGGTCAGTTCGATCTGCTTCCTACGCTGCTGTCATGGGCAGGTGTGGAATGTACAAGTTATTTCGATGGAATCGATATACTGAGTGGTCCCGGTGGAGACAGGGTGATCCCATCCAGCGGAACATCAAACTTCGTATGGACCGAGAGGGATCAGATGGCTTCGACTGTTTACAACCATTCAAAGACCATCATGATGAATGAAATGCAGGACTTCGTTTCCTTCGATCTTGTCAATGATCCGGTTGAGCAGATTCCGCTCCCGGGTGATTCTGCGGGGATTGAAGATGTGCTTTTCTACTGGGCGACCCCTCAACGCGGATTTCCAGGATTTGCAACATCAGATGAAGCTACGATTCAAACCCTTCGCGATCTGGGATATATATAAACCGCTAGCCGGCTTATTTCACTGACTGCTTGATCCTGGCAGATCAGCTTTTTCTGAGTTCCTCCAGGATTTTTTCGGCAATTGAGAACGGAACCGCTTTGTAATGCTCGAAGTGCATTGTGAAGCCTGCCCTTCCCTGGGTCATGTTCCGAAGATCAGTTGCGTACCCGAACATTTCTGACAGGGGAATGAAGGCTTTCACCACTTGCGCGTTTCCCTGAAGGTCCATTGATGTGATGTTGCCGCGCTTCCCGTATATATTACCAGTGACGTTGCCCGCATAATCTTCAGGTACCGTAACTGAAACGCTCATAACAGGTTCAAGCAGCTGGGGATTTCCTCTCATGAAAGCTTTTTTGAAGGCTGACTCGGCGCATTTCCGGAAAGCCATCTCCGAAGAGTCCACTTCGTGGAAGGAGCCGTCCTTAAGCGTTACTCTGATATCAACCACGGGGAAATCAAGCATTATTCCGCGTGACATCGCATCCACGATTCCCTTTTCAACCGCGGGTATGTATTCACGGGGAATATTTCCACCTTTTACCTGATTCCGGAATTCGAACCCATGACCGGCTGGCATAGGCTTTAAAGTCATGATGACATGGGCGTACTGACCCCTGCCGCCTGTCTGCTTGGAGAGTTTTTCGTTGATATCGACGCTGGAGGTAATGGTCTCCCGGTACGCTACCCGCGGAGGGGAGGTGGTAACTTCAACAGCGAACTCCCTTTTCAGCCTGTCAAGGATAATCTCCAGATGGAGCTCACCCATTCCCGAAATGATCGTTTCTGATGTGTCCGGATCGGTGGAAACTATGAATGTGGGATCCTCCTCTGAGAGCTTCTGGAGGGCACGGGAAAGCTTATCCCGCTCACCCTTTTTCTCGATCATGACCGCTACACTCAGGACTGGCGCTGGAAACTCGATAGCTTCCAGGACGATAGGGTTTTCCTCGCAGCAGAGTGTGTCGCCTGTTGATGTATTCGGGAGACCCGTGACAGCGCCTATCTCGCCAGTGTACAGGGCATCCACCGCTTCCCTTTTGTCAGCGTGCATCCGTAGTATTCTTCCAGCTCTCTGCATCTTGTTCTCGGACGAATTATAGACGTACGAACCGGATTCAAGGGTACCGGAATAGACCCTTACATAAACCAGTTTTCCAACATGCCGGTCGGTAACGACTTTGAAGGCAAGTGCGGCAAGTCTTCCATCATCTTTTGGGATACGCTCGATAGGTTTACCTTCGAGGCATTGACCGCTTATGGGCGGAAGGTCAAGCGGGCTTGGAAGGTAAGCAATTACTGCATCCAGAAGCCTCTGAACACCCATATTCCTGTATGCGCTGCTGCACAGAACAGGACAGATTGTGCGGGAATGTGTGGCCTTTCTTATTGCAAGACTGAGTTCATCTGAAGAGATATCTTCTCCATTGCAGAATTTCTCAAAAAGCTCCTCATCCACTTCGCTTACTTTTTCGATGAGATTCTTTCTGCATTTTTCCGTTCTTTCGATCATATCATCGGGGACAGGTTCCTCATGCCATGACATTCCGCGATCGGCTTTGTCGTAATAGACAGCGCAATTGTCTACAAGGTCCACAATGCCCCGGAAGCTGTCTTCCGAGCCTATCGGTATTACTACCGGTACTGCATTGGCTCCAAGCTGTTTCTGAATCGACTCCACAACACCGTAGAAATCCGCTCCAAGCCTGTCCATTTTGTTAACCAGGGCAATCCTTGGTACCGAATACTTCTCGGTCTGTCTCCAGACCGTCTCCGATTGCGGTTCAACACCGCCGACTGCGCAGAAAAGAGCAATCACACCATCGAGTACCCTGAGGCTGCGTTCTACCTCTACAGTAAAATCAACATGTCCGGGTGTATCTATCAGGTTTATCATGTGACCGCGCCATTCGGTCGCTGTTGCGGCGCTTGTTATGGTGATTCCGCGCTCCTGCTCCTGAGCCATCCAGTCCATTACGGCCTGCCCGTCGTGGACTTCACCCATTCTGTGTAACTTACCGGTATAGTACAATATCCTTTCCGATACTGTCGTTTTACCCGCATCGATGTGCGCCAGTATCCCGATATTCCGGAGATGACTGAGTGAATACTTCCTTGACAATTCTATACTTCCGTTCCATCTATTTATGATTATTCAACAAAGAAGCCCGGCTTACCCAGGCTCTGCATTGCTGTAATATACTGAATAACAGAAATATTGCCTTATCAGGGGGGGATATGTCGGAATTAAACATAAGAATCGCGATCATGGATGACATTGAGGATATAGCAGCTATATCCCGCACCACGTGGGATGGAGACGATTACCTTGAGAAAAAAGCACGTAGATGGATAAGGGATTCCAGCCTTTATGCCGGTGAGCTTGATGGAAAGGTTGTGGGAACTTTCAGATTATCTGCAATGCCCGAAGGGGTCCTGTGGATGGAGGCGCTTCGCGTACATAAGGATTACCGGAACTGCGGATACGGAAGGCAGCTTGCAGATGCTTCGTTCGGGACGGGGAAGAAGATCATAGGCAGCGGCAAAGCGAAGTGCATGGAATTCTCAACTTACTTCAAGAATGCTGAAAGTATACATATCTCAGTATCCCAGGGCTTCAGAGTTGTGAACCGTTTCATGCTTATGAACCGGGAAGGTATCGATTCGACCGCGCTGAACGAGAGAATCGAACCTTCAGACGCAGATTTCATGTTTCTTCGGGGGCACATTCCCTGCGGCTGGAAGTACCCGAGACTATGCCGCGGCGGCATCGAATGGGCACTGCAGCGATGTGATACGTGGAGGAGAGGGGACGTCCTGTTTCTGAGAGAGAGAAATTCCAATGAAACTACTCCGCTCCGGGGCGCGGAAGACTACCCGGACAGTTTTCTTGATGGAGCGGAAGCGGCAGCATCGAGTGCAGGTGATTCACATTCATGCATAGTTCTCCATGAATCAGGTATAAAGGTTATTGAAAGAGCTTTCGAGAGGGGTTACGATACATGGGAACCTGTAGAAGGCTGTAATGTATTAATATTCAGATATAACATATAAACACTGAAAATAGTTCAGATATACCGTGATCCCTTTGTGCGGCCGGCGCTCTTTGATATATTCTGCGTTAACAAATGCCGGGATGGTGGAATTGGCAGACACAACGGACTTAAAATCCGTTGCTCTTTTTGGGCGTGAGGGTTCAAGTCCCTCTCCCGGCACCATTTTCCGAAAGGGATACATTGGCTCAGATTCGTGTTCTTCCAGATACTGTAATCAATCTGATCTCAGCGGGCGAGGTGGTGGAGAGGCCTGCATCTGTTGTGAAAGAACTCATAGAGAACGCTCTGGATGCCGGTGCCACAGAGATAACCGTTGAGCTTGAGGAGGGTGGAAGAAAGTCCATAGTTGTGCGGGACAACGGTATGGGTATGAACAGACACGATCTTCTGCTTTCAGTACAGAGGCACGCAACAAGCAAAATCTCCTCCAGCTCAGATCTTTCCTCACTTTCCACACTTGGGTTCAGGGGTGAAGCTCTGCCAAGCATCGCTGCTGTCAGCCATTTCACCATTCTTACTTCAGGCGGCGTTGATGGCTTTAAAATGCGGATGGACGGCGGAGTTCTCAGGGATGTTTCTCCCGCTGCAAGAACAAGGGGTACAACAGTAACTGCTGCCGGACTCTTTTACAATCAGCCTGCAAGAAGGCGTTTTTTAAGAACACAATCCACCGAACTCTCCTGGGCGGAGAAATACATTACCGGATCCGCTCTTGGCAGGGGAGAGATTTCCTTCAGATTACTGCATAATGGAAAAGAACTCTTTCATCTTCCGGCAGGTCAATCCATTCCCGAGCGGCTGCGCTCAAGATACGGTCTCCCGCAGGACAGCAGGTACGTTAAGTCCGAAGGGGAGTCCGGGGGAACATCCGTTACTCTTATCTGGTTTCCCGACAACCGCTGGAACAGGAAAAGTCATCAGTATATCCTGGTAAACGGCAGAATGGTCTATGCCGGGATGATCGGCGGTCCTATTGATGCAGCTCTCTCAGGGCCGGCGGGTTATCCGCTTCTTTTCTGCAGTGTATCCGTACCGGCAGATGAAGTTGATGTTAATGTCCATCCTCAGAAGCGTGAAGTAAGATTCAGGAAACCTTCATCGATACGGGGGGCAGTTGAAGCCGCCCTTGGCGAGCTTCCATCAGCAAGAAAAAGCGGAATGACACTGGCGAGCGGTACAATCGGATCTATCGGCATTCCCCGAAGCGGTACCGATAGAAGGATATACACAGAAGACCTTTTTAATGCCGCTCTTTCGGTACAGGCTCCAGCTGCAGTCGATGCTTCAGGGGTGTCGCAACAGGAATTTCCAATCGTGCAGATAGGCAAATCGTACCTCGTTACATCCACTGACAAGGGTATCGTTCTTATAGATCAGCACGCAGCCCACGAAAGGATACTGTTTGAAACCGTACTGAACTCCATGAACAGTGATTCGGAATCCGGACAGCAGAAACTCCTTCTTCCGGAGCATATAAGGCTTGATGCCCCCGAACGCGAGCAGCTGGATGATTACAGAGCTGTCCTTAACAGATCGGGATTCGAGTTTCACATAGACGGGGAAACACTGATCCTTACCGCTGTTCCTCCGGGAACCTTCCACGGAATCGGAGCACTGAGGGAAATACTCAGGTCCCTTCAGGATCCACAGAATGAAGATATGCCCATTCGTGAAAAAGTGGCCGCAGCCGCTGCCTGCGCCGGCGCCGTAAAATTCGGTGATCCGCTTTCACCTCTTGAGACAAGGCATCTCATAGATCAGCTGTTTTCCACGTCGGATCCGTTCCATTGCCCGCATGGAAGACCAACGCTGATAGAAATCTCCTTCGACGAGCTTGGTGAGAAATTTGGACGATAATCTGAACACTGAACCAGTTCCCGTTCTTACCGGGTGTACCGCCTCAGGGAAGACCGGAGTGCTATTCAAGTTGAAGCAGAAATACGATATAGAGATTGTAAGCGCCGATTCCAGACAGGTTTACAGGGGACTGGATATCGGAACAGCGAAACCTTCATCGCAAGAGCAGTGCATACTTCCTCATCATCTTATCGATATTATTAACCCTGATGAAACATTTTCAGCAGGGATGTTCGCAAGAGAAGCACTGCGGCTGATCTCCGAGATAAGAAGCAGAGATTCAATTCCAGTGATTGCCGGTGGAACAGCCCTGTACCTGCTTGCTCTTACCGGAGGCATTGATCCGATGCCTTCCCGGTGCAGCGGAGTCAGGGAAGGCCTGGAAACACTTGAACGGGAAGTTCCCGGAGTTCTGTATCGAATGCTCAGGGGGCTTGATCCCCCCACCGCTTTCGCTACCGGCTGTGGTGATATCCGAAGACAGATCAGAGCTCTGGAGCTATACGCATTAACAGGTTCACTGCCTGCAGCGCTCAGAAAGGGTGGAGACCCGAAGCTCAGAAAGATGTTCAGAATAGTCGGTATCGATTTGCCCCGGGAGGAGCATCGCAGGAGAATCAGATCCAGGGTTTCGGTAATGATAGATCTGGGATTGATAGATGAAGTCCAATCCCTTCTGAGTGCGGGCTGGGGGAGAGAAAGCGTTCTCGGTGGAACTATTGGATACAGGGAAGTGCTTGATTTTCTGGATGGCAGAATCGCCTCCATTGAAGAGACTACAGATGCTATTTCTGCAAGTACCTGGCACCTGGCACGAAAGCAGAAGAACATGTTCGGAAGGATTGATGGTATTTCCTGGGTTGAAGATAACCAGGACATGATAGAAGAATCATTATTCGGTGAAGGGGGATTTTAAATGGAGAAGAAGAGGGAATCGGGAGAAATACTCGAGCATATGCTTCTGGAGGAAGTAAAAATTGAGGATATCGATTTCATCGATCCGCCCGATGAATGGGATCCTGAACTTCATCAGAAGGAACCCAATGTACCTCCGGTCCTTATTGAGGAAGTGTCCCGGGATGATGAAGATACAGAATCCAGAGGATACAGTCTGCTGGCTCATCACAGGAGTTTCTGGAAAGCTCAAGCCAGAGGGCTGTTCACTATAAGAGCACTGGTAGTACGAAGCGGTGTACACATATCCCTGGCTCACGAATCGGTCAGGAACTGCACGGAGGAAGCACTGCTGTTCGATGCCCTTCTTCGCAATGGATTATCTGAAAACAGAAGCAGGCTTTCAGAACTTCTCGGGTATTCAAGGGCAAGGATCACTCAGATACTCAACCTTCTCAAGCTGCCTCGTGAAATGCGCCGGAAACTCCTCCTGACAGACGATATCAGCGAGTTCCAGCTAAGGCCTATAGTCCGGATACCTGATAAAGGGACTCAGAAGAACATGTTCGATCATCTTATAAAGGGAAAACTTACCGGAAGACAGATGGCTCTCTTTGCCGATGAGAAAGAGAAAGCTGATGAGGATGATAATGAGCTGCCGGCAGATATAGAGGATCTTATGGATGCTCCAGTTCCGGAGGATGAGGTGGAGATACTCCTTCAGGATGATTACGAAGAACTGATCGATGAAGGCACTGCAAACGCTGTTGTTCTATCGTCTTACACATCAGAGCTGATGCAGTATCTGAAATTCAGCGGAAGCGAGCGGGAAAAGGAATTTGAAAAAAGAGGTGTCAGCGGGATCGATATGGAGTTTCTGAGCGGGATATTTAAACTTCGAACCGGTCTTTACGGTGCAGCTGTGGAAATCCTTGAAGGAGTGATAGAATCAAACCCGTATTATGCACCGGCGTATTTCTATCTCGGCAGGTGCAAAAACCTCCTGGGAGATCCCGCTTCAGCGGAAAATGCGCTGAGATCTGCCCTTGAAATGCTTCCCGATGAACCGGATTACCTGGTGGAACTTGCCATAGTCCTCGAAAAGCTTAAGAGGGATACCGAGGCATCCGCGTTCTACAGAAAAGCCGGCGCGATCCGAAAGAAATCCCGGACTGGAGTTGTCAAGTGAGATACGGGACAGTCCTGTTCTTTATTCTTATTCTGATTTCCTGTGCGAAAATGGCGCCGCCCGGCGGAGGACCTGTGGACGAAACTCCTCCTGAGATACTTTCCATCTTTCCGACTCCGGGCCCCGGCTGCACAGATCTCAGAACTATAAGTGTCGAATGGACTGAAAGGCTGGATGAAGCATCTGTTGCTGTATTTATTTATCCTACAGTTGAATACAAACTTCATGTAAACGGTTCTAGAATTGAGATCGAGCTATTAACAGTCCCCGAACAGGAGCTACTTGTAATTCACCTGCCGAAGGAGATCAGGGACAGACGTGGTAATCAGGTGGGAATTTCGAATGATCTTGTATACAGCTCCGCTGATTCTCTTCCCACCGGAGAGCTTGGGGTCTCAATGGTCAGACAGGGAGGAGGGAGTCTCTCTTCGATTACACTGGTGGAATTGTACAGAGACTCGGTTCTTGTCCGGAGGACTGTCCCGGATACAAGCGGTACTGCATGGATGAAGTGGCTTGATCCGGGGGATTACAGTCTGCTCTGTTACGAAGACCCGGACAGGTCGTTCCAGTGGAATTCCCAGCAGGAAGCCGGTATCGATACCTCGATCACACTTATGGAAAATGACAGCATGAGAGTTAATTTCACGCTGACCGTTGTGGATACCGCAGGTCCCATCCTCACCGATGTAACAGCCATCGACAGCTACCATTTACAGCTCCTCTTCAACGAGGAGGTATCCTGCGAATCATTCAGCAGAGGAGAGGTGGTTCTGCAGGACAGCCTGGGAGACGAGATACCAGTTAACGGGTTCTGGCTGCCCGGAGGGTACTCGGGAACCACGGTAATGCTTGATACATGGAAAATCCCCGATGCACTGAATACAGCTTATGTTAAAGGTATAGAAGATCTTATGTTCAACTCTTCACCATCTGATTCACTTGAGTTCTTCGGTATCGATTCGATTCCTGCGGACAGCCTCAGAATACGCTCGTACTATCCTGCTCCGGGGTCGGATAACACCGACCCTGCCGGCCCCTACATGATTTCGTTCAATTACTGGATAGATACAGATTCACTTGCTGCGAGATTCAGACTTAGAAGCGTTGCTGACAGCATGCTGGTTCCCGGAGCTTTAACAGCGGTTGATGGAAGATCTTTTGAGTTCTATCCAGATCATCAGCTCATTGGTGAACAGCAGTACAGGCTTGAACTCCTTCCCGGTCTTTCAACACTATGGGGTGATACGCTCAGAATGCCGTTCGGATGGGTATTCTCGCCATACTGGGGAGATGAGCCCGGTTCTATAAGCGGCAGGATTAGAGGCTCTGTATCCCCTTCATTGACGCTTCAGATAAGCAGAACAGGAGGAGGAGGAGACGCTGCAGTAACTTACGCTGCGGTCAGGCTGGGTGATTATCAGGTCAGCGGCATACCTGCTGGGCGTTATACCGTTGCGGCTTTCGTTGACAGGGACGCCTCTGGTACATGGGGTCCTATGGAGCCTTACGGGACGTTTCCCGGTGTAGTTCTTGTGCAGCCGGGTCTTATAACGGGTGAGGTGGACATTGACATTCTGCCCTGAGGAGAAGTTCAGCAGGAATGAGTGCACAAGCTGCGGCACCTGTACCCGGGTCTGCCCTTCGCATGCGGTACAAATGCGCGATGGATATCCTGTTTTCAGCAGTTCTCTCTGTATCGGCTGCGGTCACTGCGGAATATTCTGTCCTGCGAATGCATTCGGATTGGAACCTCTTCCTGTGAATGCAGTCACACCGCAGCAGTACATGTCACTTCTTGAAACAAGAAGATCCATTCGATTCTACTCAGATAAAATACCATCGGAAGACGAGATAGATACGCTAATCTCGGTTCTCTCTCAATCCCCCACCGGCGTGAATAAACAGGGTATCACCGTTCGAGTGGTCAGCGGATCCGAGGCTGTCGGCAGGCTTTTAAAACCTGTGCAGAAAATGCTAAAGATCCTGCATTTCACAGGTCTTCTTCATGTTATCGGGAAGATCACAGGAATGTCGGAATATATCGAACGGTTAAGAGCTGGAGAGGACATGATCTTCAGAGGAGCCCCGGTTGTGCTCTTCTTTCATGTTCCTCGAAAGAACCCAACCGGCTAT
>QNDS01000087.1 GCA_003644925.1 Candidatus Fermentibacterota bacterium | reverse complement strand
TCTCCTCCAGAGTCTCCGCAGGATTGCGCGGTGAGTAGCCCGGATCAGATCCCCAGTTACCGCTGAGGTATTCTATCTCCTCCGAGACCCAGACAGATAGTTCCTCAGGAGTGTTTCCAGCGACCTCTATGATAGAATCGGCAAGAGCCGGGGAATCAACCATGCAATTGAGGTCCAGCTTCGGATAAAGCCCCCTGCTTACATCCTCAGGAAAATGGCTGGAAACGGTTACAAAGGAACTTATTGATGCGGGATCACTGGAAAAAGGCAGGTAGGGAAGCGGGGCCTGCGGTTGGGATTGAAATACCATGCACTCGGTTCTGCCATCAATGGTATAATCCCGATATTCAAATGCCCCTTCAGTTTGAATGTGAATCTCTCTCGAGGATGGCCAGAGTACCTTGAAAACACCATTATGGATACTGTCCCGCGAAGCTGCATAGAAAGTGTATGAGTAGTAATCACCCATCGGCAGATAACTGATCCTCCGTCTTATCTCAATCTTGAGAGTATCACCTATTTCTATTCCTGGAAACTCGATAAATATCTGTCTGAGCGAACTTTCAAGCCTGTTACTGTGCAGAAGCGAGCTGTGCGGGTCTTCGCGGAGAATCCCCTCGTCATCCCCCCTTCCTGAGCGCCAGTGACTTACTGAAGCGATTACTTCAAGAGATTCCCATGTATTTCGAAAGGAAGCAGATATTCGGCTGTAACGCTCCACACCGGCAGCTGTAAGAGGTACAATGATCTCACGAGTGGTTTCGAGATAACCCGAATCAGGTGATGAACAGTCAAGAGTAATACTGTGCTGCAGGTATACGGCATCCGGCACTGATATGAGAAGCAGCAGTAACAGCGACAATATCAGCTACCTCCGAAAGTGAGCTCCAGATCAGGTGGGAGAGCGCTGGAGGTTCTGTTGGAATCCAGCAGAGTCAGGCTTACCATAGACCTGCTGATAGCATCCACATCCGAATACAGCGGATCGACAACCGGCAGGGAACGGTATCTGTCGTATGCGAAAACTCTTCCAGGTTCAAGCTGTCTGAATGATATGTCAGAAGCAAAACGCGCCATTTTTGTCCATTCCATGCCGGGTATCTTATCAGGCTCAACTTCCGGTACGTTGATGTTGAGAATAGTACCTTCAGGTATTTTCCCGGCAATTCCTTTTTCCATCAGTGATTGCAGAACGAATGATGCTGTTCTGAAAAAGGGTTTCGGGTGTAATGAAGTTACCTGGACACTTATTGCAATTGATGTAATGTCCCAGAGAGCGGCCTCAGTGGCAGCTGCAACGGTTCCGGAGTAGAAGACATTGTTCGCAAGGTTTGCGCCGGGGTTGATCCCTGAAACAAGAAGATCCGGGGGATTATCTTTCATAACCTCCATCAGCGCGATCTTGACACAATCCGTCGGTGTGCCTTCCAGAGACCATTTTCTGAAGCTTTCCTCCTTGAGTTCCATAGAGGAATAGAGGCCCAGAGCATGGCTTGTGCCGCTGCAGTGATGCAGAGGAGCCACAACCCAGATCTCATGATCATGCTTCAGCAGATTTTCAAGTTCTATAAGACCGGGCTGGTCGTATCCGTCATCATTTGTGAGGAGTATTCTCATTCTCTCAAAGAGACTTATGGAGGGTGAACCGGTGCACTGTTCCCAATGAGTAATCTGTAGGAACGAAAGCGTAGTCCAGCGTCCAGCTGCCCGCAGATAGTCCTATACCCGATGTAAAGTCTCTTGAATCGTCCATGAATCTCATTCCGAATCGGAGTTTCAGCCATTTCTGCGGTGTGTATTCTATCCCGCTGCCGGCTGAAAGTGCGTTATCAAGAGGTTTTCCGAGTTCCATTGATACAGCGGCATCCCCAAGAGGGAAATGAAAACTGTATCTGCCGCCGATCCTCCAGGTTGCAGGGAGTCTGAAATCGTCTTCAACCATAGTGACAGAAGGTCCTATGTGCTGCAGAGATGCGGCGAGGTCGAGACCTCTGATCGGGTGTACAATCACTCCAGCGTCAAAAGCAATTCCTGTTGCACTTTCCATCCATATCTTCTCGCGGATCAGCTTCATGCCTATACCGAGATCGAATATTCCCAGTCTTATGCCGGCTGCAGCATGAATGGATATGTCCCATGCGGAAAAGGTTGTAATCGGTTCAGAAGTGGCTGTCTCCCGCATTTCAAGGTTTCCCACATGTACGAACCGTGTTCCGAGAGCACATTTAACTCTACTGAGGTTGAAATTCCAGGAAAGAAAATTCTGCGTTGCGTCGCCGAGCCACTGGTTATGCCCGGCCGACAAATAGCCGGTATCCATCGATGCAAGCAGAGCAGGATTTGTGAAAACGGCAAGGTTACCGCTGTTCAGCAGGCCTGTTCCGCCGAGTGCCGCTGCCCTTGCGCCCGGATTGATTTTAAGGAAGCTGAAAGCCCCTGCGCCGGCATCACGGTAGACTTCGTCCGAAGAGGATGCCGGTAACACCATAATAATCATAATCACAGTAAATAATATTATTTTCATTCATCACCATTCTGGATATAACGTTGGGTGTATTATCATCATCTAGCTTCTACTGCGCAAATTGACAATAGTTCCACTTCAGTTGTAAGAATAAAGGCAGGAGAGATACTTGAAAGCTGTACATTTCGCGACCGGTAAACATGATGGTATCTGGAACATGGCTTTCGACCGATATCTTATGGAACTCGTGAGAGAGAACAGCTGGGATTTTGTTCTGAGAACCTACGGCTGGGATCCTGCATGTGTTTCAATAGGGAAACTTCAGAATACTCAGCGTGAAGTCGATCCGGAAAAGCTTATTGCAGGCGGTTACGGGCTGGTGCGACGGCCAACAGGCGGCAGGGCTGTATGGCATGAAACTGAATTGACCTACAGTATAGTCGCTTCTACGGACCACCCTGCGGTATCCGGCTCCATAACCGAAGCCCTGAGGAAAACTGCAGCACCCATGGTTTTCGCTCTGAATTCACTCGGTATCAAGGTTGCGGTAAGCCCCACAGAGAAGCACAGGTCAGGCGGCCCGAGAACGGCAGCCAATCCATGCTTTACATCTCACGGTAAATGGGAGGTTGGAACCCCGGACGGAAGAAAGCTGGTCGGAAGCGCGCAGGCCCGCAGCAGAGGAGTATTTCTGGAGCACGGATCGATACTGTTCGGAAACGATCAGCTTAAAATACTGGATTATCTTCCCCGCAATACTGCCGAAGGCTTGAAGAATACACTCAGGAAGCACCTTACGGAGGGCATTGCCTGTATTCATGAGTTCGACCCTAATATTGAGATATCTGATATGGAGAATGCACTTCATGATTCATTCTCTTCAATCGCTGGAAATCCTCTTGAATCGATATCGTATGAAGAACTCGAGACTGAAAGATTTGGCGAACTTGAATGTGAGTGCGGAAATGACATATAAGAAAAAACCCTCATGGCTCAGAATGCCATCGAGAGGTTCAGAAGAAGCCGCGAAAGTAAGGTCCATCCTGAGGAAATACAGCCTTGATACTGTATGCAGGCAGGCTATGTGCCCGAATCTGGGGCACTGTTTCGGGCGCGGTACAGCAACATTTCTTATCCTGGGTAATCAATGTACCAGATCCTGCCGTTACTGCGCCATAGAGCGTTCTGAGGGTGTTCTCGCTGAACCTGATATCAATGAGCCCTTGCGGCTGGCAGAAGCTGCAGCGGAGATGAAGCTCAGTTACGTTATCATAACATCTGTAACAAGGGACGATCTTCCGGATGGCGGCGCAGGACATTTTGCCAGAACTGTAGAAGCTGTTAGGAAAATGATACCAGTAGCACGGATCGAAGTTCTAACGCCTGATTTCCGGGGGAGCGAGGAGGCGCTGAAAGTAATTGCTGATGCTGGTCCTGATGTATTCAATCACAATCTGGAGACAGTTGAACGCCTCTTCCCCGATGTCAGACCTGAAGCCTATTACAGATTATCCCTTGAAGTACTTGAATCCTACGGCAGGCTTTCTCCATCCACACCTCGCAAGAGCGGTCTCATGCTTGGCCTTGGAGAGACAAAGAGTGAAATCAGAAGCTCGCTTGAGGATCTCAGGGAAAAAGGGGTTACGATGCTCACATTGGGGCAGTACCTTCAGCCTTCGCGCAGCCACTGGCCTGTGGACAGGTATGTAACACCGGAAGAGTTCGATGCTTGGAAAGATGAAGCGCTCTCGATGGGATTTGTTTCAGTAGCCTCCGCCCCGCTTGTCAGAAGCTCCTTCCACGCGGATGAACAATAGGGGCCGGACCTAACATCTAAACATTTTGTCTGTTTAATGATTGGATCGTGTCTGATATTAAACATAATGTTTAGATGTTAGGCCCGGCCCCTTATTCCCCGAGTTTGTAACTTCTGATCGAGTGTACCGATTCGCGGTCGAATGTTAGAAGACCGATCTCCCTTATCCACCCCCTGATAGGAAGATTGATTATCTCCATGCAGGTATTGATAGCCTCCGGGAGGTCTGCAGGAGGCAGCCCGAGTGTCAGCGAACAGTGCGGTACCCAGGAACCCGGACGATAATGCCCCTCAGAGAAATCCTTCATTTCCTTGAAGATCCTGTAAAGCTGATCGTGTACGATTATCAGCGAAGGTGTAAAGACCGGGCCGAGAAACACTGTTCCGCTTTCGGGGCCGAAGGTTGCTATGGAAGAAAAGGTAACCGGAAAAACCCTGTGAGTTTTGGCAAAGTCCGCAAGGTCGTCCAGGATGAATTCTGGATCAAGATCCTCCCATATAGCAAGGGTAAGATGCGGTTTGCCTCCTGAGCGCAGAAGAGGTGATGACAATCCCCTTGTTCTGAGAATGCACCAGGCACGTCTGATTGCGCTTTCGGTCTCGCTGTCAAGGAATAGACAGATATCACATGCCATCATTTATCACTTCAATCATGTAATTGCACTGTTAGTCACCCAATGCATATGTTTGCCTTCATGGCAAACAGTAGTTTAAAAGAATATACGCATGGATTGGTTCTAGCGCCGATGGCCGGTTCCACGGACTCCGCTTTTCGGAGGATATGCCGCGGAATGGGGGCGACAGCGGTGGTGACTGAAATGGTCGCAGCCGCCGGATTATCAAGAAGATCCGTCAAATCACACAAACTTCTACGTTTCCATCCTGAAGAAAAACCTATAGGTGTTCAGCTTTTCGGAAAAAGGCCGGAAGATTTTGAGAGAGCAGCCGAGCTTGTTTCAAATTTGGGTTTTGATTTTATAGATATCAATGCCGGATGTCCCGTAAAAAAAGTAGTCAACAGTGGTTCCGGTTCAGCTCTTCTGAGAGATATTCCAAAACTTACCGCTGTACTCAGAGCTGTAGTGTCTCATACACACCTGCCTGTAACTGTAAAGATCCGCGTCGGGTGGTCACCGCAAGAACCTGTCCCGGACAGTTTTCCCGCTTTGCTTGCAGATGAGGGCGCTGCAGCAGTTGCAGTGCATGGAAGGTACCGGTCGGATATGTTTTCAGGAGAAGTAAGAAAACTTGAGATCGAGCGGATCGTCCGGAATTCACCGGTTCCGATAATCGCAAATGGAGATTCGAGAAGCGTTAATGATGCGCTTGACCTTCTTGATTCAACCGGTGCTGCAGGTTTGATGCTAGGCAGAGGTTCCCTCGGTAATCCCTGGATATTCAGGGGACTTTCTACGGGGAAACCCGAGGACGCCTCTCCCCTTCCCGGTGAGATCGTTTCCGTTATCTGGAAGCAGTACTGGATGATGAGCGAATATTTACCGGCGATTCACTTACACAGTATCTTCAGAGGGCAGCTCCTTAATTATATACGGAGCTTTCGGGGCGCAGCGGAGCTCCGGGGCAGAGCTGTGGGGGTGGATTGCAGAGAAGATCTTGCAGATATTCTCACTGAACTGGAAGAACTCCTCAGCGCGGAAAGGCAGCGGAATTTGTGAATAAAGCACTAGCTCTTATTACACTTTCACTTCTCATCTCACTACTCGCATGCGGTACACAGGATACAGTTGTTCTACCGGAGATCAATGAGTATTCCACCGGAGAATGCTGCAGATATACCTGGCAGGAGAATGACGGATGGGCCTTCATCGCCTGGGCGATAGAACTCGATGGAGGAGCTGAGGTACTGGCCATACAGTCAGGTTATTCCCCCGCAGAGCGTCCTCAACCGGGAGAAGTAGTAACCCTGCCCCTTCCGCAAGAACTGTCCGAAGCACTGGAGAACCGTCTTGAATCCGCAAGACTTGTAAGGGAAGCTACAGAAGTACTTCAAACCGGGGATACAACTTCGGTCAGGAGACTTCTGCAGTCCGCGATGCAAAGGGATCCGGAATGGTCCATTCCAACATATAATATTTCACTGATTATTCTTAAACAGGAAGGTCCCGCTGCCGTTCTAGAGCTGCTGGAGCCGATTGCTTATAAATACGATGCAGCTCTTATCCAATCTGAGATCGCCTGGAACAGGGGTGATCCGAATGAAGCGCTGAGACAGCTTGAGATATGCCTTATGGATGAATCCCCTCCATTTGAAGCGCTTGCGGCGGCAGCCCTCATTTACACCGTCACGGGCCACTATTACCAGGCTGCCGGAATATGGAGGGAAATTCTTGCCAGTCCTCAAGCGGATGCTTCGATCAGACTTATGGCTGTGAGATACGCGATCCTTTATGAAGAGCGTAACAGATAACCCGGTGTTAGTTAGCAATCAATCCGAGTGCTGTGCTGTAGAAATAGTGTACCTCATCGTTGGTACTCACTATCTTGATATCCAGCATTGAATCATTATTGTAATCATCTATTTCCAGGAAGTGCGGAATCCAGTTAACAAAGAAGACCCTCTCTTTTATCGAATGTCCCGGCTCCTGCATGGATATTACGAGTTCGTTCAATTCGCGGGATTCAAGAAGTACTACTCTGATAAGAAGACCATGTACTTCCACATTCTCCGTATAGATAACCCTGTTTACCGCGCAAGAAGTAAGAACAGGCAAAGTCAGTATCAATAGAGAAGCTGCAATAATGAAAAGAAGATTTATTTTCATATTTTCGGAATCACCTTTTCCAGGTTGTTTTCGATTAACGCTGAGATATACTACATTCTTATCCGGATGTTGATAGGGTGATTAATCTGCCCGATTCCGAATTGTAGGGAGCTCCTTCGGGATCACCGTAGACCTCGACATTAGAGAAACCTGCATCTAGAAGCATATTCCTGATTTCAGCTGCACTGTAGATCCAGTGTGAGAATTTCCATCTGCCAAGTACACTCTCATCGTCGATCAGAAGCCAGTCATTCTCGATACGGTTCCAGCCGTCCTCTATTCTATGCCTCTGGATAAGCAGAAGTCCTTCATCTGTCTCTTCATCTGTAACCTGATGGAATATTGAAGCAAGTGTTTCCTTACCCATTGTTTCCATCACGAATTTTCCCCCCTGCCGCAGGGATTCATTTACATTTTCAAGAACCTGCATGTTATCCGAATGATCCTTGAAGTACCCGAACGATGTGAACATGTTAAATATCAGATCGTAGGATCCGGATCGCCTGAACCTGCGCATATCTTCTTTAATCCATTCTATTTCAACATTTTCAAGTGAAGCTCTGTATTTCGCTATATCCAGTAGAAAGCCTGTGATATCGACTCCTGTTACATTGAATCCCATTCTTGCAAGCGGAATTGCGAACCTTCCCGGCCCGCAGCAGAGGTCAAGAACATCACCTTTTTCAAAACCTGCGAGTTTCAGAAGGGAAAGAGCATCCTCTTCTGCTTTCTCGATCCTGGTTTCGGGGAACATGAATGGATAAGTAAGCTCCCAGAAGTCAGACTTTTCGAACCATTCCATACTATTTCCTTTTTGTTATGGATTGCATCTCCGGCAGAAATTGCAGATACCTGTTCTTCTTGAATCGGGGCTTCCCCAGGTATACCATGCATCGATTATCTCCATGGCGAGATAACAGGGATCCAATTCAATAAAACCGCAGTGACCTACAAGAATCAGTGTCGCGGGGTACCCGGAGTACCCGCCGCACAGTGCTGCAATATCCTGGTAACCCGGCTCATCAAGTGTTACTACATACAGATCTGGAGAAGCATCATCAGGGAGGCTGTCCATAGCTGCCAGAATTAGTTGCGCCATCTGAGCATTGGCTGCGGAATCCTCTCCTGCTACAAGCAGAAGCCCGAATCTGGTGGGTGTTGCTGTATTATCAAGGTCCAGGAAGCCTTCCACATGTGCGAACTGAGAAGGAAATGCAGCGCCTGTCACCAGAATAAAGCAGAATAAGAATGTCATTACATGAACCTTCCCACAGATACTATCCTGTCCGTGTAATACTGTTTGGCAAGTGATTCTTTCACGACTCCTCTGCTTGATGAAGCATGGGCAAAGAAACCGTTACCTATGTAAATACCTACATGAGAAATACCGGATCCGGAAGTATTGAAGAATATGAGATCACCGAACTGCAGATTCGGGGGGTTAACTGACTCGGAAGCGGCGGATTGCTGACTTGCGGTTCTTGGAATATCGATACTTACCGCCTGATAAACCGCCTGGGTGAATGCGGAGCAGTCAACTCCATTACGGCTCTCACCACCGTAAAGGTAAGGTGTTCCCATCCATGATTCGATCTCACTCATCATCGTATTTTCTGTTGAAGTTGTCGGGTTGCCTCCCGATGAGCTTATCTCCGACCATTCCCCCCCGGTGCAATGTATACCATCCCCCCTGTAAACCGGTGTTGAACCGCAGGAAGAAAGAAGCAGTGCCAGGGCTGACGGGAATAGATAGTAATACCTCTTTTTCATAACACGAGCTTAATAACGGTATCTCTGGGAGGTTGTTTTGTCTCGGGACAATCCAGGCTGTAATGCAGACCTCTGCTCTCTCTCCTGCGTAATGCGGACTTTACAATTATCCTGCCGACTGTGCAGATATTACGCAGTTCCAGTAATCCGATAACCGGGAGCATGGTCCAGTAATCCGCCTCTATCTCGTCTGCAAGAACATCAATTATACGAAGGGCTCGATGAAGCCTTCTGTCAGACCTGACAATTCCGACATAATCCCACATAACGCTTCTGAGGGCTGCCCATGCGTAATCTACAAGTACGTTTTCCGTAAGGGGTTCAGCCCTGCCGAAGGACCAGTCCCTTGCATGGAATGCATCGGCGTCCAGAAGTGTTCCTGGAATAGAATCTGCTGATTTAAGCCCCATAACACCTGCTTCAAGAAGACTGTTGCTTCCCAATCTGTTGGCTCCATGAAATCCGGTACAGGATGCCTCACCTATTGCTCTGAGGCCGTTCATAGCTGTTTTGCCGTCTGTTTGCGCATCGATCCCGCCAACTGTGTAATGGGCAGCTGGAACGACAGGTATGGGTTCTTCCCATGGAATGATGCCTACAGAAGTTACACCACTGGTGACTTCTGGAAAAGAGATGGTCAGTTTTTCCCTGCCCAGGTGAGTTGCATCCAGAAGTACATGATCGTTACCCAGTCTTTTCATTTCAGAATCGATAGCTCTTGCGACGATGTCCCGCGGCGCCAGTTCCATTCTTTCCGGATCGTAATTCTCCATGAATCGCTCGCCCTCGAGGTTGAGAAGAACCGCTCCCTCCCCTCTGAGAGCCTCTGTAATAAGAAAGTTGCGTTTATCCGGGTGAAACAGACAGGTCGGGTGGAACTGGTAGAATTCCATATTTTTTATGGGGAGGCCAGCGCGGTAAGCCATCGCTATTCCGTCCCCGGTGGAGGAATCCTGGTTTGAAGTGTACCTGTAAACTTTTCCTGAACCGCCTGTAGCGATGACCGTCTCACCGGCGAGGACTGTCAGAATCGTTCCGTTCTGAAGGATATGCGCTCCGATACATCTGTCAACAGCATTTTCAACGACTTCAGGCATCTCTCTTGATGCGGTAAGGAGGTTAACAGCAAACGCGCCTTCCATTACAGTTATGTTCCCGCGTTCAAGGCTGCATTCACTGAGCACCTCGCTTATGAGCCTTCCTGTCCTGTCCTTATGATGAAGTACGCGCCGAACACTGTGTCCTCCCTCTATACCGCTCTTTCCCTTTCCGAATGAGCCCTCGAGGTTAACTCCCCAGCTTGAAAGCTGCTGAACAAGGCGCGGACCTGCTGATATTATGTCTATGGCAGCATCTTCGTTAACCAGTCCGCCCCCGGCGTTTATTGTATCCTGCAGATGCAGTTTGAAACTGTCATCTTCTGAAATAGCCGCAGCAAGTCCTCCCTGGGCAAGATAAGTGCTTCCTGTAGGCATTGGTATCTTGCTCACAAGAAGAATCTCAAGGTCGGAAGGAAGGGATAGTGCGCATGTAAGACCAGCCATACCTGCGCCAAGAATAAGAACATCGGTTTCTATAACACCATTACTCATACTTCTTCTGATTTCCTTTTTCGTTTTCTGTATGCATCAATTCTATTCTGAATATCATTCATTAGTTCCGGTAGAGCTCCTTCCACATCAAGGTTCATATTCTGCACCAGAATATCTCCCGTCTCCGGTATACCGTAAAGCTTAACAGCATCCTTTGCAGTCGTTATAAGAGCTGATCCGCCGGTTCTTTCCATGATCGATCTTAAACGTTCTATATCATCTTTAGAGTAAACATGGTGATCGGGGAACACCTCGAGGCCTTCAAGCCTGAACCCTGCTTCTTCAAGCGAATTGCGGAAACTTTCAGGTTTTCCTATACCGCAGAACGCGAGAACCGTTCTCTCTGGAATACCGGACAGCACCTTTCCG
>QNDS01000086.1 GCA_003644925.1 Candidatus Fermentibacterota bacterium | reverse complement strand
GTTCTATGCTCTGTTATGGCTTGTTTTTACTGGGCAGCATCCGCTGAGACGTGAATAATAACTGAGCAGCATGTTTCGTTGACGATGATTGTTGACCTTATGTATTATCGAAATCTGATTTGACAGGATCATGGATATTGGAGGGAAACCGTGAGCACTGCAGACTTGGGTCCCAAAGAAGGTTCATCGACCGGTCGGCTGCTGATGGCAGGTTACGTTGATACTACCGATCCTGCTCGTCTTGGCAGGCTCACAGGCGGCATTCTTTACGATTTTATGATGGGCGAGCGGTTCAGGGCTTCAGGCTGGGATGTGGAGTACTTCAATCTTGAATCTCTTCCACGATACGCCAGAATGCTCAAATTTCCTTCCGCCGGTCTCATCTCCAGCAGGAGCGGTGGTCCTTTCGATATTCTCCTGACGGACCTGGGCTCCAGTTCCCTTACACTTGGACTGCAGAGAAGAGCTCAGCGTTCTGGTCTGTTCACAGTGCTGATATGTCACCACTTCAGGAGTCAGCTGGAACGTACTCTTCCGAGGCGCCTCCTCTACACCTATACAGAAAAGAGGATTGTAAGCGAAGCGGATTTCATCGTTGCTATAAGCGAGTCCACAGTGAGGAGGTTGAAAGAACTCGGCAGAAGTGAGCAGGATATCCTGCTTGCCCGGCCCGGTCTCAACGTCCAGCTTGCCGATGAGCCGCGGTACAGAGATGATGCAAAGAGGTTACTCCTCGTGGGGAACGTAGAGACTCGCAAAGGCATCCTGGAGGCAGTGAAGGCTCTGGCTTGCTCAGGCATTGAGCATGCAGAGCTTTACATTGCAGGGGAACGGGACTTTGAGCGGGGATACCTCGAGAAGGTTGAAGCCTGCATTGGTGAACTGCACCTGGATGGGAGAGTGCATCTCCTCGGAAGGCTGAGCGATGAGGAACTGGCTCTGGAATACGACATGGCCGACGTCTTCATTCTGCCTTCCTGCTGGGAGGGATATGGGATGGCCATTGCGGAGGCTATGGCCCGCGGGCTCCCGGTAATATCAACCACAGCAGGAGCCATTCCTGACCTGGTTAGCGATGGAGTATCAGGCCTCCTGGTCGACCCCGGAGACTGGCGGGCGATCGGTGCTGCCATTCACAGATTGTTCAGCGACCCCGATCTTCGGAAGAGTCTTGCAGAGGGGGCTTTCAGATCAGCAGTATTATTTCCTTCCTGGGACGACATGACGTGTATGGTGTTCGAAGCTGTGGAAAGCAGGGTTCGTCAATTCGGGAATGCATGACATGACACCGGTATACAGTGTTCCGGGATTATTTCTCTACAATACGATCCAGGAACTCGACCATTCTGCGCCCGCCCATATCCATATCCATATCGCCATCCAGGTCTGAGGGTTTCTCCAGGACTCTGAACTTCCCGGCACGGATATCCCTGTGGATTTCCTCCAGTGCGGCGCATATCGAACCAGCGTCATGTATGGCGGTATAACCGGCGCCTAATCGTTTGATCAGAGCGGTCAGATCGCCTTCCGGGGTTACAGCGAGAATCGGTCTTCTTGCAAGAAGGTACTCTACGGTTTTAGATGGATTCTTCAGTTCGTTGCCCGGTTGAGGTCGGAGGATGAGGAGCAGGACATCAGAATCGAGCTGCCACTTCCTCACTTCAGTAAATGGTACGGCACCGAGCACCTCTACGGAATCCGTCAGGCCAAGTTTCTCCGGCAGGTCAGTGTAGGCACCGAAATCACCGACTATTCTGAACTGCAATCCGCTGTCCGGGTGTTTATCCAGAAACATTTTCATTCCTCGAAGGAAATGTTCAGGAGTCTGATTGCCCATAAAGAATCCCGTATAGGTTATAACCAGATCGTCACCTGGATTTCGCGGACCCTCCCGGTTCCATTGCTTCTTCCTCTCTTCAAGGGTGACACCGTTCCAAAGGGTCTGTACCGGAGGGCATTCCTCTCCATACTTCTCTTTGAAGTAGAGGGAGGACCCATCAGTAGTAGTTATTATGCCATCTGCTCTTTTGACGACTGCTCTTTCGATTATTGGAGTCAGACGACGTCTGGCCCATGAGACAGACTGCCAGTTGATGTAGCCGTCCATAGCCCATAGGTCGCCAAAGTACGCGACCCACGGTTTGCCTGTAAGCCTCGAACATGCGAGACCCGCGAGATGTACCGAATGCGGGGGACCCAGTGTGACTATCAGGTCCGCTCCGATTCTATTCATTTCACGCAGGGTGGCCACGATCGCCCTTGGGACCCAGGTAACGTACCGGTCCGGCTGGAGGATTACTTCCAGGATCAGTTTCCGTAATCCTTTCCTTTCAGTTTTTACAGACCCGGCCTGAGCAGGGGCTTTGCTCTTTCTTTTACGCAGCCTGCCGGATTTACCACTTCTGATTACGGCAATCTCCTTTGGAAGGAGAGCTGTGAGGGAGGGGTCTGACGGCAAAGATGCTGTGTGATCCAGAGTTACTACTGAGGGCAACCAGTCATTACGCAGGAAAATATCCGCAAGCCTGAGGTTCATCGGGGCCGACCCGGTGGAAACAGGGGGAAAGGTATAAGCTATGTAAATAAGTTTCTTCAAGACGTTTTTCTCCATTCCCGGCGTGGTTACGAATTCATACGATTATAATACCGGATTTACTATTGACGGAGACCCGGCAGAAGAGCCGATTGTGCCCTGTATTTTCAGCAATTATCGTCCGCCGCCGCTGGCATATGCTTTTGGTTCCCTTTTTGCGTAATCGCACAAATAATTGCAGTGCATGAATATACATCCACGGCCTTGTCATTGACGACAAGGTTCCCTATCTTTTGTCAAAACTCCAACGCCGTTAGGGAGGTATCATGCAAGCTTTTTGGTTGATGATGATCTGCGTGTTCTCGAATCCTGAATCCGAGCTTATCGCTGTACGGGTAGAGGAAGGCCCCTCTATCGATGGCTGCCTGGATGATCCTGTCTGGGAAGAGGCTCAATCTCTGCGATGTACCCTGATGCAGTATGGTCCCGACTACGGCTGTCCCATGACCGAGGAAACCGAAATATTCATCCTGTACGATGATCGCTATATCTACTTCGGCTTCCAGATGAACGATCCTGACCCTTCCACAATGATGGATGCACTCACCCCCCGAGACAATTACGTAACAGGGGAGTGGATTGCAGTACTTCTGGATACCTGGGGTAACGGCAGGGAGGCGACCAGTTTCGAGGTCAGCTTATCCAGCTCCCAGATGGATGCCAAAATCAGCCCTAATGGAAACTGGGATTACAGCTGGGACGCAGTCTGGGAAAGCGGCACCCACTCTGATTCGCTGGGATGGTCAGCCGAGTTCGCCATTCCATTCAGCTGCCTCCGATTCGATCAATCCAGCGAAACTCAAGCCTGGACGGTTAACTTCCAGCGCATTCTCGGTAAGACTCACGAGAATGGCTGGTATGTACTCTCCGAGGCTCAGCAGATGGCACAGCTTGAAACATTTGCCCCCATCATCGGGATGGAGGGGATAGAGGGTTCGCTGGGTGCTGAAATAAGACCCTTTGGTTCTTCCAGATTCTTCCATACCGTCGACCCCGATGAATGGGAGACAAACCTGAATGCCGGTCTGGACGTGAAACTTGGCGTCACCAGCGGAATAGCGGCAGACCTGACTGTCTACCCCGATTTCGGGCAGGTGGAGGCCGATGCAGCGGAGATGAATCTTTCGCACTTCGAGCTTTTCCTGGCAGAGCGCAGGCCCTTCTTCCTGGAATCCAGGAGTACTTTTCAGATGCCGTTCAATATGTTTTACTCCAGAAGGGTAGGAGCAGTGGCACCCAACGGGGAGGTTATCCCCATAATCGGTGGTGTGAAGCTTTCCGGTTCACTTGGCAGCGGGATACACTTCGGTTTTCTTGATGCAGTTACTTCATCAGTCAGCGAGGATACCATAATGGTAACTCCAGCAGCAAACTACGGTATACTCAGAACCGTCAAGGAGTTCGGTCCCTATAACTATATAGGACTCTCCGCTGTGAGCAGGGATATCTGGGAGCAGGACGGGTTTTCGGAGAGCTACAACAGAGCCTATGCTCTGGATGGCGCTTTGTTGATTCCAGGTAACCATGTTGTTGACGCCGCAGTCGCACGATCCTTCAATACGGACATGGAGTCTGACAATGCCTATAGAGCCGGCTTCCACAAGGTAAGGAATAACCTCTCTTACAGCGCAGGATGGGAGTACATCGGGGACGACTTCAATGTTAACGGTACAGGATTCACTACTGCTACGGGAACCTGGGAAAGCTGGGGACATATCCGCACTACTCTTCTTCCCGTGGAGACTTTCAGTAGAATCGGATTCGGCGGCGGCGTTTACTACTCCGAGCTGAACACCGGAGAGATTATTGGAAGGAACATCGATTGCAGTGTTAATGCAACGCTTAAGAACGGAGTCTATTTCGGAGCCGAAGTGGATTACTCGGGTGAGACCTTTGATCCATACGAGGGCCCGGAGGGGCACACCTACAGTGACAGGACCAGCTTCAATGCATGGGCTGGTACTAATCAGTTCGATGATTACTTCATAAGCGGGAATATTGGGGGCGGGCAGTTCGACTCTGAAGGCACCTACGGGAATTACAACCTCAGCTTCAGGATGAAGCCCTCCCAGGCTCTGGAATTCAGGCTGTCCGGCAACTGGTTCGCAACAGAGGATACAGAAAACTATAACTGGTCAGCGGGAGAGTGGGACACTCGCAGAACTGACTGGAAATCTCTGATTCTGAGGGCCGGATACATCTTCAACCCGGATATGCACCTGAGGCTCTTTTCTCAGTACTCTCGTTTCTTGATGGATTACACTCTCACCGGTGAATCCGAGAGCAGCGACATCACTGCTAACCTTCTGTTCAGCTGGCAGTACCTTCCCGGCAGCATGTTCTACTTTCTTGTGGAGAATCAGTTCGAGGAGAGGGAAGAGGGTGGTTTTGGAACACCTGATATTGGCTGTTACGCCAAACTCACCTGGTATCTGCCTATATAATGGAAAGATCGAAAGGGAGTATCGTGAAAAACTGTCTTATCGTATTAGGCGCAGTCATGTTTCTTCTTGCCTTATCATGCGGACCGGACAACAGAGATGAGAATGATCCTCAGGCAGAGAATGAATTACCTCAGACGACACTGGTACTCCTTGATTCCATCGGTGTCGAACTGGGTGATTCCTGTTACGTCTTCGGCTCGATCGAAGGTCTGGGTTTTACTCCCGATGGCAACATCGCAGTTCTGGACCGTATCAGCGCGGATATAAGGATATATTCGCCCCAGGGTGTATACCTCATGAAAGCCGGAGGCAGAGGAAGCGGACCGGGCGAGATGCACAATCCGCTGTGCCTCTTCCTTTTTCCGGATGGCAGAATGGGCGCTCTGGACCCATGGCGGAACGGACTGCAGGTGTACTCTTCAGAGGTGGAGTACGAAGGCATTGGCATGGAAGTATCCAATAACGTTCATCTGTACCCGGAAGTGGTGAGCGACAGCAGCTTCATTTCCATGAAAACCGAGTTCATCTTCGAGGAGGGAGCTGCTCCCGTGGCAGCAGTATTCCTCGGCCTCTTCGAAATGTCTGTCGAACCCGAGATCACGTACTGGAGGGTTGAGATGGAACTTGACTTCTCCATTCTCGCAGATCTGGCCCAGAAATACCTGCTCGCTGTGTCCATGGCGGTCGATACGAATAATGGTATCGTTTACATTGCTCCGAATTCCAATACCGATTACAGGATTTTGAGATTTACCCTTGATGGAGAACAGCTTGCTGACCTTGAGCTTGAGGTTGACGCTATCCCATTGACGGAGAACGAGATTCGAATCGAAGAGGAATTCATTCGTATGAGACTTACGAGTCTGGAGGGAGGTGAGGCCGAGTACAACGTTCAGCTCACCGACCCGATGACACACAGGCTTCCAGTGACTGACCTGGAGATAAGCCCGGAGGGGAACCTGTGGGCGAGAAGAGGCGCGGAGAACGAGCCATTTTTCGATATCTGGTCTCCCGCTGGGGAGCTTATTGGAAGTGTTGTGCTGCCCGGAGTTGGCTCGAGGAGCCGTACATGGAAATTTGAAGTCTGTGATATGGGGATCCTGGCTTACGATATTGATCCGGATCTCTACCAGAAGATATACCTGATAGGCTTTGCCGAATAGATCAAATGAATCAGGGGCGGAGGTAATCAGTATTCCCGATTACCTCCGTTCCTTTTCAGTTGCATTGCTTTTACTTTCACAATAATGTTTTCCTTCCCGGCGTTTCGTTCTTGTTATCAAGATGTATATTTGATTTGACATGACCGGGTAATTCTAAGTATTGTCTCTCGGATGAAGAAGGTTGCGGATGTAGGATTTGAGCTGCAGTGCATACTCTGCTCGCGCATTACCGAGCCGTCTTATAAACAAATTTGTACCAACGGTTAAGAGGTTTCCATGAAAAAAAACAGTCTCTTCAACACGGATGACATTCTCTCCGAGAGCGGTGTCATGGAACTCTTCAAAAGTGTAGAAGTTCAGGAATCGGATGTCCTGGTCAAACAGGGCAGTTCAGGAACGGATCTTTTCATTGTTGAATCCGGTAAATTCGTGGTAACCGATGATAAAGGGGGAGGGCGGATACTGGATTCACTTGGAGAGGGAGACGTTTTCGGAGAAATGGCTTTCCTCGGCGGGGAGGAGCGGTCAGCAAGTGTTACAGCGAACACCACCGGTAAGGTATTGAAGCTCTCCCGGAAGCCATTTGTTTCGTTCCTCAGGAAGAATGCTATACCAGGTACTAAATTCCTTCTATTCCTTGAGAGACTCATGGTGGAAAGGCTCAGAAAGGCTGATTCACTCAGAGTTCTTATCTCAGGAGATAATGACCTGTCCGGGCGACGGGAACTCAGAAGACTGAGGGCTGATATCCGCGCTAGAAACAAGAGACCGCTGCTGTCCGCGGACGATCCGATACTGGCTGAGATGTGTCACTGGATATACGCTCGGGATGATCAGATTCTCTTCCGTCAGGAAGACAGGAGTACAGACCTTTTCATCATCAGGAAGGGAAAGGTTCTGGTTGTGGATGAAAGCTCCGAAGGCTTCGTTCTGGGCAGTTATGGGGCGAACGATGTCATCGGTGAGCGTTCGTTCCTTGACGGTAAACCAAGAGCATCTACTGCAAAGGTTAAAGGAAGCGCTGAAATACTGATGTTTTCAAGAGGTACCCTGAAAGAACTCCTGGAGAAGAACAGTGCCATGGCTATCAGTCTTAATCTTGGTCTCGGTAGTCTTCTGGCACGGAGACTCAGCATGGCTAACAAAACGCTGAGACTTCTTACCTACGAGGAACTCAGGGAGAAAGCGGAGGTCTCAAGGTTGCTAAGTGAAATGCGAAAATCCCTCCGGATCAAAGCTCTCCACTAGCGACAATGCAGGTTGCGTGAGTTAGAGCTGCCTGTTCTGTTACTGCAGGATGATCAGCCTGCCGGAAACACTAAGATCGTTCGATCTCATGACCACCAGATACATGCCGGGCTGAAGATCACCAAGAATCACCCCGTGGTCACCTGCATTCATGGAGCCATTGAACGGAGTTGCAACAAGCCTGCCGTTACACGAATAGACATCTATTCTCACGTGAAGCTGCTCGGAGATCGAGCATGATATGCTTGCAGTCCCGAGTGAGGGATTCACAAGAGAAATATCCATGCTGTAATCGTACACGGTTTCCTGCTCTGTGATGCCTGTGCCCTGCCAGCCTCCCAGAATTGCCCATAACCACCAGGCAGCATAAGCTTTTCGGTTAGCATTTAAGGGCTGTGTGTGTGCAGCGGTACAGGTATACCAGTCCACTCCTTCTACATGAGTGTTTTGCCATTCAATTGCCCAGTTCCCACCTGTATAAGAGCAATCATCGTTCACATATTTATCACCAAAATAGCTATTATCCGGATCATAGCATTCAATATCATAAAAATCGTATAAAACTTTGTCATTAGTTATACAGTAGTTTCTGATTTGCTGATTTCGCAAGTGAAGATTACCGGCTTCTCCAGTAGCATTAGCATGTCCAGTCATATAAACAAATGTAACATCGGGATATAGACTCTCGAGTGCTGTCATCGGATCCAGGTAAGTGTCAATCATCTGCTGTTCGGTCCGATCTGCAGCCTGTCCGCACCAGGACCAGATAATCACATTTACATCTGAATTGGCAGGATTGTTCAGATAAGCAACCGTATTGTCGTACCAGGCCGGGTAATATCCGCAATCACCACCCATCGCATAATCATGTAGATCCAAAGCACCTCCGGACCCACCGTTATTCCACTCGAAAATATCATCCGGCAGGGAGAGACCTAATCCGCCGCCATTTGCAAAATCAACTAAACCACTCATCCCGGTTGTAAGTTGACTTCCGTGTGATGTGTGTCCATATGCAATATGAAGATTTGATTTTGCCTGATTTATTGCAGATTCGGGAACCAGGGTAATATCCGTACATTCGTGATCAATAATTATCCCTTGAGACAAAGCTAGTGTTTGCCATCCTGACAGGAGGAATAAAAGAAATATTATAAAACTAACCTGTTGTTTGTGCGTCTTGCTGTGATTCATTTGTTGCCCCTTCCTGCAATATTCACTGTTCCGGCAAAATCACTCGAAACAGCTCATTCCTTAGAATAGTCCCCTATTATCTATCTAAAATTGACCATACCACCTGAGAAATCCCAAGTCAAACCATTTACATTACGGCGCTATGCAACGGGATATAACAAGAGAGCTTGGAATAAGCCTGGACAAGATCGGAGAGTTCGTGATGGGGGAGCTGCGTAGCCGCTCCCGCTTTTTCAATGGATTTTCGGCTTCATTCATTATATTTGCTTCATGGGGGACGAGTACATTACAGTTCTTATCCGGAAGGTTGAAATCAGTATGAAAACCGTATGTGCGTTTTCTATTCTTATAGTTGCCGGAATCAGTTTCTCTCAAGCACCGGTTCAGATAGTGAAAATAGACGAATCCCCTCTGATTGACGGTATTCCGGATGATGAAATATGGAACCTTGCAGTCCCGGTGCAGGAGGATTTCATCCAGCACAGACCGGACTGCGGGGAACCGATGACGGAAGCGACTGAAATCAGGCTTCTTTACGATGATAAATACCTGTACTGCGCGTTCACCATGTATGACAGCCATCCGGAGGAGTTCACCAGAAGACTGGCTCCGAGGGATAACGATTTTTCAACTGAGTGGGCAGGTATCTGGCTTGATACTTTCAACGATGATAATAATGCATACTTCTTCTTCATCAGTATCGATAATGTGCAGCAGGATGGCAGGTTGTGCGAAGTCAGCGGATGGGACATGAACTGGGATGGAGTCTGGGCGAGCGCTACTGCATCTTCGGATTCCGGCTGGACTGCAGAGTTCTCGATTCCCTTCTCCGCGCTGTGCTATTCGGAGAATGATGAACAGGTATGGGGTGTTAACTTCAAACGAACCATTACCAGAACCAACGAAAGCGCATTTCTTTTCAGAATGGCAGACAACGGTCAAATTCGAATTGAAGACTTCGGTGACCTGTCAGGGCTGAATTCCCTTCCATCGAGCAGGCAGATAGAATTGAGACCATACGGTGCCGGACGCATTCAGTACATGCCCGATGCCGAAGAGGAGTGGGATCCATGGGCTAATGCCGGTATTGACGCAAGAATAGGCATTTCTTCAGAGCTGCTTATGGACCTTACCGTGAATCCTGACTTCGGTCAGGTTGAAGCTGACCCTGACGAAGTAAACCTCTCTCACTGGGAAAGCTACCTTTCGGAGAAAAGACCCTTCTTCCTTGAGGGTTCGGACATGTTCAGTATGCCCTTCTCGCTTTTCTATTCCAGACGTATCGGCTCCGTGGCGCCGGACGGGGAGATAATACCCATACTTGGAGGAGTGAAGCTCACCGGTTCTTTCAATGGTTTCCGCGCCGGTTTTCTCAATGCGTACACTGGAGGTATAGAGGATAGCGGCAATACTCTCGTACACCCGACTAATTACGCTGCGGGAAGGATAGTCCGTGAGTTCGGCAGGGGAACCTATATCGGTTTCAGCGGCACAAGCACAGATATTCCCGCTCATGACGGATCCCTTTATTCCTACGGTCGTTCAGGGGCGGTCGATGCTCAGCTGAGTTTCCTGGAGTATCATAAGATCAGTTCATCAGTGGCAGGTACCTGGAATTCGTACGAAAACCGCTGGGATGATAACTACGCATATAGAGCTTACTACAAATATTCCGATGAAAGGTATGATTTCAGCGGAGGAGTTTCATACCGCGAGGACAATTTCGACGCGAACATGATAGGGTACACATCATCCACGGGAGATGTAAGCACATGGCTGAACAGCGGATTGTACCATCCTTATACCGAAAGCGAAGTTCTTCAGCACTGGTGGGGTAATATGCACGCCTGGTACGATCGCGTCCCCGGAGGTCCTGTGACCGGCAGGGGAATCGGATTCAACACCGGTCTGTCATTCCGGAACAGGTATCATGTTAGTTTGGATTTTGGATACAATGGTTCCCGGACCGACAGGTACGAAGGACCCCATGGCACTGAATATGCTGGTGGACTGAACTTCAATTTCGACTGTTCAAGCGATTCAAGGGAGCAATTGTCTGCATATCTATGGGGTGGAATCAGCTCCTATTGCGAAGGCACCAGCAATCATGCAGGAACATGGATCAATTACAAACCTTCATCGAGCATATCACTGGAGGCTGATATCAACTGGAACCAGACAAG